>CACZGY010000057.1 GCA_902780815.1 uncultured Eubacteriales bacterium | reverse complement strand
GGAACTCATGAGACTTTCCGATCAGAGACAGGTCAATGTCATCTTTACCACGGGCGGAACCGGTTTTTCAAAAAGAGACAGAACGCCGGAGGCGACTGCTGATGTATGTGAACGGATGACTCCCGGCATAGCTGAGGCAATAAGGGCATATTCTATGACGAAAACACCTACAGCGATGCTTTCAAGGGCAACAGCAGGCATCAGGAGAGAAACACTCATAATCAATCTGCCGGGAAGTCCTAAGGCGGTCAGAGAGTGCCTGGAATTCCTGCTGCATCCACTTGAACATGGTCTTGAGATCATGCTGGGCAGGGACGGCGAGTGCGCGAGACCGTAATGCATGTTTGTTATTGTTTGCGCATGTCAACATGCGTTTTATGATAAATATATGTTTTTTCATTACTTATTATTTTGGAGGAAAATCAATGAAGATCAAAAGGTTACTGGTGCTTTTGCTTAGCGCAATGATGATCCTGTCGCTTGCAGCCTGCGGTGGCGGCGGAGAAGAAGCCTCTGCACCTGAAGAGACTGCTGCTGAAGGGGGCGGCACACTGATGATGGCAACCACAACAAGCACTGAAGACACAGGTCTGCTCGACTATCTGCAGCCGCTCTTTAAGGAAGCTACCGGTATCGATCTGCAGTGGACTGCTGTCGGAACAGGCGAAGCCCTCAAGATGGGTGAAGACGGACAGGTAGACATCGTCCTCGTACACGCAAAGGCAAGCGAGGAAGAGTTCGTGGCTAACGGATTCGGTGTTGAAAGATTCCCTGTAATGTACAACGACTTTGTTATTGTTGGTCCTAAGGACAAGCTCATGGAAACAGAAGATGTAGCCTCCGTATTCGGTGCCATCAACGCGCAGGAGCTGCCATTCGTATCCAGAGGCGATGATTCCGGAACAGACAAGAAAGAGAAGAAAATCTGGGAAGCCCTTGAAATCGACCCTGCTCGCAATCCTAACTACATCGAGTCTGGCCAGGGCATGGGCGCGACTCTGACAATGGCAAACGAGAAAGAGGCATTCTGCCTGACGGACAGAGGGACATGGCTCAAGCAGTCGAAGGATTCCGAGACTGAATATGTCATCGATATTGTTTGTGAAGGTGACCCGCAACTGCTCAACCAGTATGGTGTTATAGCCGTGAATCCTGAGAAGTTCCCTGAAGTGAACAACGAAGCAGCTAATGCATTCATCGAGTGGATCACATCCGATGAAGTACAGAAGCTGATCGGAGAGTATGGCGTGGAGGAATACGGACAGGCTCTGTTCACACCTAACGCAGGAACAGACAATTAATATATGATTGAATGGCTCAGGGGAGTTTTCACGAATCCCGCTGTGCTGAGCGCGATAAAAGTCACCTTTGAGATGGCTTTCGCGTCCACGCTCATATCAGCTCTGCTGGGTGTGGCGATTGGACTGTGGCTTCAGAACCACGAATTTACAGGAAAGAGAGCAGTCGTACGGATCAACAGGACTCTGATGGGAGTCCCGCCGGTAGTAATAGGACTGCTGGTCTATCTGCTCACGATGCGCGGAGGGCCGCTTGGTCCTCTGTCGCTTCTCTTTACGGTCAAGGGGATGGTGCTCGCTCAGGTACTGATCATAACGCCTATAATAAGCGGTATGGTCTTTTCGTATGCCGAAAGCGCTGTCCCTGCGATACGCGCCTTTGCGAAGACGATGGGAGCAGACAAGAAACAGACTGACAGGCTGATCATCAGCGAACTCCGCAATGAGATCTATTTCTGTATAATAACGGGTTTCGGCCGGGCTATCAGCGAGGTGGGCTCAGTAATGCTTGTCGGAGGCAATATAAAGGGACATACCAGGACGATGACGACCATGATATCTCTTCTAAAGAGTCAGGGCATTTATTCAGAGGGCATAGGCCTTGGAGTGCTCCTGCTGATCATGGCTTTCATTCTTCAGACTCTGGGTGATTATGTCAGAAAGGAGCAGATCAGGGATGAGAATTACTGAGCTCCGGAAAAAAGTAGGAAAAACGGATCTGTATGTTGAAGATCTGAAGATAGAAAGCGGCATGATACATGGGCTTGTAGGACCGAACGGCTGCGGTAAAACTACGCTACTGAAACTTATCATGGGCATTACAGCACCCGACTCCGGTTCGATCGATTACGAGGGCCTCAGGCCATCAGATATCACTATGATGAGTCAGAGACCTTATCTCATGCATGCCAGCGTATACGACAATATCGTCTATCCTCTTAAAATCAGGGGAGAGAAGATAGACGCAGCAAAAATAGATGAACTGCTCGAACGTGCCGGGATTCTGGAAATCAAGGATCAGTATGCCGGAAGCCTGTCGAGCGGGGAGAGGCAGAAGCTTTCGTTCATAAGGGCGATAGTATTCAGACCGAAAATGATCCTCATGGATGAAACGCTGTCAAACCTGGATGCGGACAGCGAGAAACTGTTCAGAGAGATGGTGATGGAACGGCACAGGGAAGACGGATCCACCTGGCTCATAGTCAGCCACCAGTGGGACGAGATGAACGAGCTGTTTGACAAAGTTCACCATATGGAGAAGGGAAGGATCGTGAAATGAAACTTCTCAAAGTTGATACTGTAAATGAGGCAAGGAGCAAACTCGCGGACTGTTGTGCCGGCACAATGCTGCAGACTGAGATGAGAGGCCTGCTTGATGCTGCCGGGTGCATCCTTGCAGAAGATATATATTCAAAAGAAAACATCCCGCCCTACAGGAGGTCGATTATGGACGGATATGCCGTCAGGAGCAGGGACCTCGGAGCTGCGGGTGACATGATCCCGACTATGCTGAAGGTAAAGGGAGAGGTGCTGCTTGGCAGCGATTCCTCAGACCTGAATGTGGAGCCGGGATGCTGTGTTTATGTGCCTACCGGCGGATATGTTCCGGACGGCGCTGATTCAGTTGTGATGATCGAATACTGCGAGGCTTTCGGTGCCGGAATGCTGGCCGTTTCAAAGTCAGCTTCACCGGGAGAGAATGTCGTTCAGGTTGGTGAGGACATCTCAGAAGGAGTAATGCTTCTTCCGAAGGGCAGAAAACTGAGGCCTCAGGATCTTGGGGTCCTGGCAGCATGCGGAGTAACAGAGATACCGGTATTTGCGCCGTGGAAGGTGACAGTCATTTCGACCGGGGACGAACTAGTGAGTCCTGACAGGACACCGGGACCGGGGCAGATAAGGGATATCAACACGTACACGATAGCATCAAGGAGCATTGCAGAAGGATTTGATGTGGTACGCACAGTCTATGTAAAGGATGAAAGGGATGCCATTGTAAATGCGCTTGAGACTGCTAAAGCTGACAGCGATCTTGTGGTGATGTCGGGCGGGAGCTCGCAGGGCAAAAAGGACATGACCGCAGAGCTTATTGAAGGGGCTGCGGATCACGGAGTCCTGACTCACGGCATAGCCGCAAAGCCGGGTAAGCCGACCATTACGGGATTTGACAGGAAGAGCCGTACGCTGTTCATAGGGCTCCCGGGCCATCCGGCGGCAGCACTCATGGTATATGAGCAGATACTGATAGAGCTGTGGCGAAAAATGACATGCCTTGAAAAGGAACGCACGGTAAGAGCGCAAATAAATGTCAATATACCTTCGGCGCCTGGCCGGATGACATCCCAGCTGGTAAGACTCAGAGGAGAGGACAGCCCTGTCGCAGAGCCTGTTTTTGCCAGGTCGGGCATGATTTCTCCTGTGAGCGAGGCGGACGGATATTTTGTTATGACAGAGAATCAGGAGGGCATCAGACCGGGCGACATGGTCGATGTGCACCTGTGGAAGTGAAAGGGACATGGATGAAAAGGAATCTTTATCTGACAACCAAACCCGTTGAAGAGGCAAGGGACATCTATATGGAGGCTCTTGGAGATGCTGCACAGCCTCATTCGGAAACGGTCAGGGTGATCGATGCCCTTGATCGCATTACATTTGAAGCGATTTATGCCAGGTACTCTTCACCTCTGTATAACTCCGCTGCAATGGACGGCATAGCAGTCATATCTTCAAGGACCATCGGTGCATCAGAGGCATCCCCTGTGACACTGAAAGCACGGGAAGACTATGTAATAGTCGATACCGGTGACCCTATAAAAAAACCATACGATGCAGTCATAATGGCAGAGGATACGCAGGAGACTGAAGGCGGCATGGTGATACGCGCTGCTGCTCCTTCATGGCAGCATGTAAGACCTGTAGGTGAAGATATAGTTGCGGGTGAAATGATACTAACAAGATGCCACAGGATACGTCCTATAGACATCGGCGTGCTGCTCTCGGGAGGCGTAACGGAGATATCCGTATTTGCACAGCCTAAAGTAGGCATCATACCGACCGGGACCGAGATCGTGGAGCCATATGAAGATCCGCAGGAAGGCGACATTATCGAGTCAAATTCCAGGATGTTTGAAGCAATGGTGCGCGAGCAGGGAGGCATACCGTGCAGATACGACATCGTACCTGATGACTACGAAACAATAAAGGCGAGCGTGCTGAAGGCACTTGATGAGAACGACATGGTTATAGTAAATGCCGGATCTAGCGCAGGTACTGAGGACTACACGGTCCACATCCTCAGAGAAATAGGAGAAGTATTTGTGCATGGTGTAGCCATGAAGCCGGGCAAGCCCGTCATATTAGCCAAGGCTAATGGCAAGCCTGTCATAGGGATCCCGGGATATCCGGTATCTGCATATCTTGCTATGGAAAACTTTGCGTATCCGGTGATCAGGAGCTTTTCAGGCACGAGGGAATCGGCAGAGAGAAATATTCAGGCTGTGCTTTCGCGCAGGCTTGTATCATCGCTCAAACACCGGGAATATGTCCGTGTAAGGGTCGGACGCGTCGGAGAAAGGTATGTATGCGCACCACTCGCAAGAGGTGCCGGAGCCGCAATGAGCATGGTAAGAGCTGACGGCTTCTGCGTTATACCTCAGGAGAGAGAGGGCTACGAGGCCGGTGAAGCAGTTGATGTCACACTGCTGTGCTCTCCTGAAGAAATCAACAGAACCATAGTCTGCACCGGAAGCCACGACATGCTTCTGGATGTAATCTCGGATATGATGTCAGGCGAAAGCGAAGGTGTAAGACTCTCAAGCACACATGTAGGAAGTCTCGGCGGTCTGATGGCACTGCAGAGAGGAGAAGCACATATAACGCCGACGCATCTTCTGGATGAGGAGAGCGGAGTTTACAATGAATCATATATTCGCTCCCTTTTTCCGGGAGAGGAGATGGTGCTTGTCAAGGGCGTCGGAAGGATACAGGGACTCATGGTTGCTCCGGGCAATCCACACGGGATAAAAGGCATAGAAGATCTCACCAGAATAAAATATGTAAACAGGCAGAGGGGAGCCGGCACCCGTGTGCTGCTAGACTACAGGCTGAAGCAGGCAGGCATCTCACCATCAGATGTAGATGGATAGGTCGCAAGCGGCGAGGCGGACTGCGGCATGGGCGTATATTCTGCAGCTCATGCTATGGGCCTCGACTTTATTCCTGTCGGTGAAGAGGAGTACGACTTCGCAATGAGGCTGGATACTCTTGAGATGCCTGAAATGAAGAGCTTCCTCAGATTGTTGACGAGCGAAGCGTTCAGAGCGCAGCTGGAGAAGCTGGGAGGGTATACCTTCAACCAGATTGGAACAATAAAAACCATTGGAACCGGTCCGGTATAAAAAGAGCCGGGCTGGTTTACAGCTCGGCTCCGCAGTCTAAACAGAATGGAGTGCCTTTTGGGTTGAGCGTGCCGCATTCCGGGCACACTGTCATTTTAGATTCATCGACCGCATCGGTGACGCGTATCCTTACACCTATATCAAGCTTTTCTGCTATCGATTCGGCATAGCGGTTAAGCTTTATATTTTGCCTGTAAAAGGTCTTTCCACATGCTTTTCGAAGAGCTTCGAAGCCTTCGCGGTAGCCCTCATCCGTATGCCAGAGTATCGTTACAACATCGTGTATGCCGCCTCTGTCTGTGATGAAAGTCACATTGCGTACTTCATCGCAATAGACTGCGGCATAGATGGAATCCGCTATTGCGAGCACGCCGAAATCGACCGGACGGCCTTCTTCGTTGAGGAAAATGGCCGCCTTCGGGGTCAGTCTGATCTCAGAAAATCGCTGAGCATGCCTATTTACGATATAGTAGTTACTGTCAAGCATATATAAATGATGCAATTAATCTACTTTGACTTCTCCTGCGAGGACCTTCTTATAGTCCTCGTAGTTCTTTTTGAGCAGATTCGGAGTGTCAAGCTCATACGGGCAGTGAGCAGTGCACTGTCCGCATCCGATGCAGGTCTCGATTTTCTTCATTTCTTCCTGCCAGTGATCATTGAGCCATGAAGCAGAAGGCGCGCGCCTCAGCATGAGAGACATCCTTGCACAGTTGTTGATGGCGATTCCCATAGGGCAGGTAGCCAGGCAGTATCCGCAGCCTCTGCAAAAGTCGCCGGCAAGGGCTTTCTTTTCAGATTCAATATATGCACGCATCTCATCGGTAAGAACAGGAGTGTTGTCCATGTATGACAGCCACTCGTCGAGCTCACTTTCTTTCTGAACGCCCCAGATAGGGAGTACGTCAGGGTAGTCCTCAAGGAATGCCATGGCGACGTCAGATCTTGTGATGAGGCCGCCGGCCAGGCTCTTCATGGCAATGAAGCCCATGCCCTTGGCAATGCAGCGCTCAACAAGTTCAAAGTCCTGGGAACTGCAGAGTCTCATAAAGACCCGAATCAACGAGGTCGAAGGCAACTCCGATCTTGTGAGCGGTTACTCCGATATGGCGTATTTTGCCGGCTTCTTTAGCTTCAAGCAAAGCCTCATAAACGCCTGTGCCGTCTCCCGGAGCGTATACCTGACTTACCATGTGAAGCTGATACAGATCGATGTAGTCTGTACGGAGCTCCCTGAGAGAAGTTTCAAGGTCTTCTCTGACCTTATCTCCTGTGGTGCCTGCGGTCTTTGTGGCGATGTAGACCTTGTCGCGCATTCCCTCAAAAGCGATGCCGAGTTTTGTCTCGCTGTCAGTATACGCTCTTGCCGTGTCAAAATAGCGCATGCCTCCTTCATATGCTTTGCGCAGCAGCGCTACTGCATCTTCGGTACTTCTCCTCTGGATAGGAAGTGCTCCGAAAGCATTCTGCGGTACCATTATGCCGGTGCCTCCAAGAGTAAGATCTCTCATTTTCATTTCCCCCTTGCTGTTTGTTTAAAGTCCGTATAACTCATTATACTTCTTTTCAAGGTAATCTATATAGTAACCCGGATCAAATTCCGCCTCATATACTCTGTCAAGCAGTTCTGAAGGTTTGAATCTTCCGCCGTGCTGCCAGATATGCTCGCGGTTCCAGTCGTTTACAGGGCCAAAATCACCGCTCTCTATGCACGCGTCGACATCTACTGTCTCATGCATCTTCGCGAGGAACTGTGCGCCGTATGCGTTACCGAGCGCATAGGAAGGGAAGTAGCCGAACAGACCGCTTGCCCAGTGGCTGTCCTGGAGCACACCCTGCTTGTCATCAGGCACATCGATGCCAAGGTATTCCTTATACATGCGGTTCCATTCTTCAGGGAGATCCTTTACTTCGAGCTCATCATGCATTATGCGCTTTTCAAGCTCATAGCGGATCATTATGTGCAGGGAGTAAGTCAGTTCATCCGCTTCAGTTCTGATGAGGGAAGGCTGAGCCTTGTTCACAGCACGGTATAATTCCTCTGCGTCGTGTCCTTCCATCTGCTCCGGGAAGATGCGTACCAGTTCAGGGAATATCAGGCGGCAAAATGCTCTGCTTCTTCCGATGATATTCTCATAGAATCTGCTCTGACTCTCGTGTATGCTCATCGACACTCCGCCGTCAAGAACTGTATAAGCCAGTTCATCAGCAGAACCTGTATCGTAAAGCGCGTGCCCGCCTTCGTGGACCACACTGTACATCGAATACGCGAAATCATTCTCGTAATAATGTGTTGTGATACGTTCATCATGGTGAGAACCCAGACTCGTGGTGAAAGGATGCTCTGTTGTTGAGAGTCCTACATGACCAAGATCGAGACCGAGCATCTTCATGAGATAATATGACAGTTTTTCCTGCTCGTCCGCAGGGAAGGATCCGTGTCTTATACTGTCGTCGATCTGTTCTGCTTCAGAAATACGCTTCAGAAGAGGTACTATGCCGGCATGGAGTCTTTCGAAAAATCTGTCGCAGGTCTCCATATTGAGGCCCTCTTCATACTCGTTAAGACAGTGATCATACGGATCCATATCAGGATCGATGTACTTAGCGAATTTCTTCTGATAAGCGAAGAGTTTTTCAAGATAAGGGCAGAACATGTCGAAATCGGACGCATTCTTTGCTTTTTCCCATACATCTTCGGCTTTTACAAGCAGCTCCTGATATGCGATGTATTCATCCATAGGGATCTTCTTCATATTGCGGATGTCTTTTAGCAGCAGATATACCATGCGCTTTTCATCGAAGCTGAGAGCATCCTTATTGGCGTCGAGGAACTCAAGGAGTTCAACAGTCTCAGCGGATGTGCTCTGTCTGTAGATCTCTTCAGAGAGGATGGATAGAGACACCGCTCTGTTATCAGCTGTTTCCTTTGGTGCAGTTGTGCATCCGTCATAATAAATGAGGCCCATCGCATGCTCGTAAGCTGCCATTTTACGCTGCAGTGCCATGAGCATTTCGCGGGCTTCATCAAGAGTTATGTTTGTCATAAAAATAATACCTCCGGTAACTTATTCAGTGTATTATATTATAGAATAATCCGGGCATATTAGCCACAGGCAGGAACATTTTGGAATTCAATAAAAATGCACTTAACAGAAAACTTGTAAAAATAGCAACGCCGATAGCTATACAGGGAATAGTATCGGCAACTCTTTCCATGGTGGACAACATCATGGTAGGCTTTCTGGGAGAAACAGAGCTTGCGGCAGTAGGCGTGGGATCCCAGTTGTTTATGGTGCATTATCTGGTGCTGTTCGGGATCTTATCCGGTTCTGCGACCTTCATGGCCCAGTTCTACGGCACAAAAGACATGGGCAACATTCGAAAGGTCATAGGCTTTGACTTTACACTTCTCGCTGTTCTCGGAGCAGTGCTGTTCATATTTGTAAACTGCTTCACAGACAGTATTTTGTCAGTATATACCGAAGATCCTGCCGTAAGGGAGCTGGCAGCACAGTATGTGAGGATAAACAGCCTTTCGTTCCTGCTTCTCGCGGTATCTTCACCTCTGGAAATGGCGTTCAAGGCTACACAGCAGGTCAGGATACCTATGCTGATCAGCAACGTTATTTTCTTTACCAACATCGCCATCAACTATGTCCTCATTTTCGGCAAGCTCGGTTTTCCGAAGCTGGGAGTTGCCGGTGCGGCAATAGGAACGATCTCATCAAGGATCATAGAAGTCATCATGAACTCATATTTTGCTTTCCGTACGCGGAACGAGTTCTGCGGAAATGTCATGAGCTACTTTGGATGGGATCGTGAACTCATAAAGAGGATCATAAAGAATGCCACACCGACGACCATAAATGAGTTTTTCTGGAGCTTCGGGCAGACCATGTATGTTGCCGCCTTCAGCCGTATAAGTACGACTGCATATGCGGCCTATCAGGCAGCAAATTCAATTTTCAACATCTTCAACTTTGCTGCATTCAGCATAGGAGATGCGGCCCTGATACTCGTTGGTGAAAAACTTGGAGAGGGTGACATGGAATATACATGGAAGCTCTCCAAGCATCTTATAAAAGCATGTTTGCTTGCAGGAATCGTGATAGGGGCGATAACTATATTATTGTCAGAACCGTTATCAGGGATATTCAAACTCTCTGAAGCGGGTAAAATGTATACCAAATACATACTCATTGTGTTCGGCGCCACGATGGCAGCAGATCTTTTCAATGGTCTGCAGATAGCCGGCATACTGAGGGCAGGAGGAGACACGAAATTCGCAATGATCTCTGAGAGTATGTGTATTTGGCTCATAGCGGTACCGCTGGCATTTATATCGTCGCTCGTATGGCATCTGCCGGTCCACCTTGCACTTCTGGTGACCAGAACGGAAATGCTTATAAGAGGTGCTATACTCGCAAAACGTTATCTCTCAAAGAAGTGGATGAATACGGTGATCACAGATCTTTAAACCGGGTACGGGAAGGAATCAAATATGAAGAATAAAAACAGAAAACAGTATCTGCTTGCGATCCTGATATTCCTCGCCTTTTATGTTGCATTGCTGACCGTGCTCGTTCTATGCGAGAAAGATCAGCCGGGCGCGCATATACATACGTTTGCAGATGCGATATGGTATTCGCTGGTCACGATTTCTACAGTAGGGTATGGAGACGTTACACCGGTCTCTTCAGCGGGGCATGTAATAGGAATCATATTCCTCCTGATGTCCATGGGAATACTGGTAGCGTTATTCGGATCCGTCGTGTCGGTGATAAGCAGTGAAGGTCTTCCTATGCTCAGACTGAGATTCAGAAGACACAATAACTGGTACTATTTCGCAGAGTTCACTTCGGAGGCAGACGTGCTTGCCAGGGATGTGCTCCGCGAAGATCCAGACGGAGTTATCATATTCGGCATAAACAAGGAGATGGAGATTGAAAAACCTGATTATCCTTGTTTCTTCATCAATGTATCTCCGGCGAGAATAGTTGCTCATAAGAATGGGATCGGGGAAAGGTGCAAACTGTTTTTCCTTGAAGAGGATGATATAGGCAGAAACCTGAAAGCGATGAACATATATGAGCTTGATGCTGATGTATATGCCCGCACCACGAGCGGACAGGAGAAGATGTCGGGGAATACCCATTTTTTCCACAGCTATGACTGCTGCGCCAGAAGCTACTGGAGAGATCATCCTCTTCATATCATGGAAGACGTAATCGTCATCATCGGATTCGGGAACTATGGGACTGCTTTGCTGGAGCGTGCAATACTGATGAATATAAACGATTCAGATTTTGACGTATCGTATCATGTTTTCGGTGACAGCAGGCGCTTCAGGGAGATGCATGTAAACCTCGGCGCTGCGATGGGAATCAACGAAATACACCCGGGCCATGACAGCATATTTTTCCATGATGAGGACTGGGAGAGTGCCCATGATGTGATAAGAAATGCAGACAGGATCATAATCTGCGATGACAGGGTGGAAACCGGCTGGGATATATACTGGCAGATACAGCGCTTCTATAAGAACAAGGGAAGGATCCACCTCAGAAGCAACCGCATTTCTCCGGGGATAGAGTGTTTCGGTACAAATGAACAGATATTTACCGTTAACCAGATAGTCCGCACGAGACTGAACGACGCTGCAAGGCTCATGAACGATCTGTACCGCAGAAGCGTGACAGAGAGCCTTGACTGGGATGAGCTGAGTGACAGGCTCAAGCAGTCAAAGATAGCGGCAGCTGACCATCTTATCATGAAGATAAGGATTCTGCTTAACGACAGAACGATATCTGATTTTGATTACGGAACTTTCAAGGCTGCGTATGAGTCGCTGCTCGAGGCAAAAAAAGATCCTGCAAGGCTCGATATGCTCCGCAGGATAGAACACGCACGCTGGGTTCGTTTCTATGCATATAACAACTGGAAATGCGGTGAAGTAAAAGATGTGTACAAACGTGAGAACCCAATGATCTGTGAGTACGATGATATGACTGAAGCCCAGAAAGCATATCACGACCGCGCATGGGATCTCATAGGAGAGCTGGCAAAGCAGCTTGGCAGCAACTGATTATCAGCGCTTCCAGGTCCTGACTGAGAAGAGGAAGAGGACAGGGAAGAGCTCAAGCCTGCCTGCAAGCATGTCAAACGCCAGCACCAGTTTCGAAAGGCCTGAGAAAGCCGCGAAATTGCCTGCGGGGCCGACCATTCCGAGTCCCGGTCCGATGTTGTTCATGCAGGCGATCACACCTGTAGCATTTACCTCGAAAGGGAAATTGTTGAGCGATACCAGGACCACGCTGGCTATTGTTACAATACAATACACGGTAAGGTAGACCATGCAGGTGTTGAGTGTTTCTTCCTCCATGATCCGTCCTTCAAAACGGATGCTTTCTACAGACCTTGAGTGGATCATCCTGCGCATGCTTCTTTTGGCCGTACGCAGGAGCAGCATTACTCTTGACACCTTGAGACCGCCGCCGGTGCTTCCTGCGCATGCGCCGATGAACATCAGCAATACGAGAAGGGTACGTGAATACTGCGGCCACTGGTCAAAATCCATTGTGCCGAAACCGGTCGTGGTGATGATCGATGAAACAGAAAAGAAAGAATGACGTACAGCCTGGTGGAGCGATCCATACAGGCTGTTTATATTGATTGCAATGGTTATCACGGCAAATGCAACGATGCCCAGATACCAGTGAAACTCTTCACTTCTGAAGGCAGCCCTGGCTCTTTTCATGAAAATCAGGTAATAAAGGTTGAAGTTGACACCGAACAGCAACATAAATACTCCTATGACAACTTCAAAATATTCGCTGTCATAATAGCCTATGCTTGCCCCGTGGTTAGAGAAGCCGCCTGTACCTGCAGTTCCGAAAACATTGATGAAACAATCAAATAAAGGCATGCCTCCGGCAAGAAGAAGTATCAGAAGCAGTGCTGACATCGCAAAATAGATACCGTAAAGAATTGCTGCAGTGTCGCGCATTTTTGGAACGAGCTTGGCCGATGAAGGGCCTGGTGCTTCTGCTCTGAGAATATACATGCTCCGCTTGCCTCCGAGCGGGACTATTATCATGCTGAATACAAGTATTCCCATGCCGCCTACCCAGTGCGTGAAGCTGCGCCAGAAAAGCATAGCGTTATCCAGCGCTTCAATATCGGTAAGAATGCTCGAACCGGTAGTGGTAAATCCGGAGACGGTCTCAAAGAAAGCATCAATGAATCCCGGGATCTGCCTGCTTATGACAAAAGGCAGGCAGCCGAAGAAACTGAGAAGGATCCATGAAAGGCCGGTGATGGCAAAGCCTTCGCGAGCGTAGATGCTGCTTTTACCCGGCTTTACAAGACTGAGAAGTCCGCCTGCAGCCGCAGTAATAACTGCAGTGATAAGAAACGCACTTACTGAATCCTGCTCATGATAAATCAGTCCCACTAATACGGGAAGGATAAGCAGACCTGCTTCTATTAACAATATTTGTCCGACTGTATGTAATACTACCTTTGTTTTCATGAATTATAGAAGGATCATTGGAAGATCCGTCAGCTGCTTTAATGTTGTTGTTATGATGACATGGTCTCCCTGCTCGATCGTGTCGTTGCCTCTAGGTATGATAACAGAACGGTCGCGAAGAATGGCACATATCAGGATGCCTTCTTTGAAGCGGAGATCCTTCAGCGGGATGCCGGTGAGATTTTCATGGTTTTCTTTCACTATGAATTCAAGTACTTCGGCTGAATGTTCAGCTATACGGTATACTGTTTCAACATTGGTGCTGCCCGCGCTTTCCGCTGCGCGCACATAACTTATCACACGGTTTGCGACTATGTCGCGCGGGCATACGACGCTGCCTGCGCGTTCAATGTCAATAAGATCGAGCATGTTGCTCTTTGAGATCTTGGTGACTACCTTAGGAACACCTTCACGCTGCGCATACATTCCCATAAGGATATTGACTTCATCGATACCGGTAAGGGCTATGAAAGCATCTGCCTCATCAAGACCCTCTTCGTCAAGGACGTCGCGGCTGGTACCATTGGCATTTATGACGAGAAGATCCGGAAGAGTCTGATTGAACTTTTCGGCATGAATCTGGTTGTCTTCGATGACAACAGGTTTCATGCCTACACTGTGCATCATGCGTACGAGATAATACGCGATCATGCCGGCACCGATTATGATAACATGCTTCGGCATGCGGCTGATGATGCCGCAGAGCTTCAGGAAATGCTCAGCTTCCTTCGGCTCAGCTGCGAAACTGATGACATCGCCTTTCATAAGTGTCGCGCTGCCGTCAGGAATTACGGTGGAACCGTTCCTTCTGATTGCGCATACCAGGGCTTTGGAGTTGTACTTGGAGGCAAGCTCCTGCAGTGTCATCGAGGTAACAGGCCCGTCTTTTGCCAGACGGAACTCTACGATCTCAAACAGACCGTGCCTGAACGGCTCTACGGACATAAGGCCCGGAAAACGGAGCACGGAGAATATCTCCTGGGCTGCATAAAGCTCAGGATTGATCGTCATGGAAAGCCCCATGTCTTCGGTAAACATTCCGATCTCATCGGCAAGCTCCGGCTTGCGTACACGGGCTATAGTATGATGAGCGCCGAGCTTCCTTGCAAGCAGGCAGCAGATCATGTTTACCTCATCGCTGTCTGTTGCGGCAATGACCAGATCAGCATTCGGGGCACCTGCTTCAATGAGCAGATTCCTGTCTGTTCCGTTGCCTGACAGGCAAAGGATATCAAGGCTGTTCTGCAATTCCAGGAGTTTTTTCTCGTTGCGTTCTATTGCAACTATCTGATGACCTTCCTGAGCCAGCTGTTCGATTAGTATGCCTCCGACTTTTCCGGTGCCGATTACGATGATTTTCACTTGATTGCCTCGCTCTCAAATATATAATTATCTTTTGATAGACTTATACCACACGTGCAATATTCAGGCAAATAAAAACGGACATCAAAGAGCATGGTCACAAAAAAAATCACATTGGGAATACTGGCGCATGTAGATGCCGGCAAGACGACACTGTCGGAGGCTTTGCTGTACCTGACGGGAGAGATAAGAAAGCCCGGCAGAGTTGACCATGGCGATACGTTCCTTGATGATGATCCTATCGAAAGGAACCGGGGGATCACTATCTTTTCCAGACAGGCGCGCTTCAGCATCAAAGGAAGCGGAGACAGTGATACTGAAGTGACTCTGATCGATACTCCGGGTCACGTCGACTTCGCCGCAGAGATGGAACGGTCGCTTTCAGTGCTCGATTATGCGCTTCTGGTTATAAGTGGATCAGAGGGCGTGCAGGCGCACACAAAGACACTGTACCGCCTTCTGAAAGAGAAAGAGATACCTGTCTTTGTTTTCGTGAACAAGATGGATATTGCCGTAAGGAAGAAAGAAGATCTCCTGAAGGAACTTGCATCTGAACTTGATGCCGGACTTGTGGATTTCAGCAGAGCAGCCGAGAGGACAGAAGAATTCACTGATGCGGTTACTCTTTATTCACATGAACTGGCGGAAACTGTACTCGAAGGCAACGAAATATCCGATGGTGAAATAGCGGATTCAGTCATCCGGGGGGAGCTGATCCCGTGCGTGTTCGGATCGGCATTGAAGATAGAAGGAGTGGAGAAGCTGCTTGAAGTAATTGGCAGATACACCAAAGAGCCCGGGCGCGGAGCCGAATTCGGAGCGAGAATATATAAGACGACATCTTCTGATGAGGGGGAGAGACTCTGCTTTATAAAAGTCACAGGCGGGGAGCTCAAAGTAAAGGATAAAGTCAGAATAAACAGCGCCTCGGGTGAAGCTGATACTGAGGAAAAGGTGAACCGTATCATGCTCTTCTCCGGCAGCCGTGCTGTTCCTGTCGAGTCAGCATCTGCAGGCATGGTATGTGCCGTTACAGGTCTCTCACAGGCTCTTCCGGGTGATGGTCTTGGCACTGAGACGGCGCTTAAAGAATCATCCATAAAGCCCTTCATGGTCTATTCAGTAAAAGGTCCTGAAGGGATGGATCCATATCTCCTTATGAAAGATCTCAGACAGCTGTCAGAAGAGGATCCCATGCTCAATGTATCCGGAAACCCGGACGGCAGCATAGAAATGAGGCTGATGGGACAGGTGCAAGACAGATTCGGCTATGATGTAAGTTTCGACAGCGGCAGTGTGCTTTATCTTGAGACTATTGCAGGCAAATATGAGGGCGTCGGACACTTCGAGCCGCTGAGACATTACGCGGAAGTGCATCTCATTATCGAACCGGGAGAACGCGGAAGCGGGATCGTGATCACGAGCGCTGTTCCTGAGGATGAGCTTGCGCTCAACTGGCAGAGGCTCATAATGACTCATCTCTATGAGAAGGAACATACCGGAGTTCTGACAGGAGCCCCGCTTACTGATGTACGCATCACACTTGCGGCAGGCAGAGCACATGAAAAGCATACTGTAGGAGGAGATTTCCGCGAGGCTACATACAGGGCTGTCCGGAATGCGCTGATGCAGGCGCGTGCAGAAGGAAAGGCTATTCTACTCGAGCCGTGGTGCGAGTACGAGATAGAGCTTCCTGCACGCAGCGTAGGGCGTGCGATGACAGACATCAGGCAGATGGGCGGCAGCCAGGACATGCTTGAACAGGCCGAAGATACTGCAAAGATAAAAGGACGGGTGCCGGCATCAGAGATATCGGACTACCAGCTCACGCTGAGCGGATATACTTCCGGTGCAGGCAGACTCTCGTGCGTTCCGTGCGGATATGACGAATGCCATATCACAGAGTCAATTATCGAAGAAAAGGGATACGATCCTGAACGGGATGTTGAGAATCCTGCAGACTCTGTATTCGTTAATCACAGCGGCAGTGACATCGTGAAGTGGGACGAAGTTGCTGATCACATGCACATCGGGAGTGTACTGAAGAGAGAAAAACCCGAATCTTCTTACGGGCGCACCGTGCAGACCAATGCAGCCTGCAGCAGAAGCCTTGACGTAAAAGAAGAGGCGAAGAGAAGGATAGCCGCTGAAAAGGAGCTGAAGAGCATTTTCGAACGCACTTACGGTGCTTCAAAGAAGACACGCTTCAGGGATGCGACCGAAAAAGACTACAGAAACAAACCGGAATTATCTGAAGAAGAAGCGGCAAGAAACGCTGCCCGCAATCAGGAAATAAAGGCGCGCCGGGAGCATAAGGCTGTCAGGCACGAAGATAAGCCTGTCATGATACTGATAGACGGATACAACATCATTTTTGCCGATGAGTATCTGAAGGATCTTTTCTCGCGCGACGGCGGATCGGCAAGAGATCAGCTCATTGACAGATTATGCAATTATGCCGGATACACCGGATTTGAGGTGACAGTAGTTTTTGATGCGTATAATGTACCGATGGGTGAAGTGCGTGAGGAGGACCACAACGGAGTAAGAGTTGTTTTTACGGGTGAAAATGAACCTGCGGACATAAGGATGGGCATGATGACAGCTGCGGCAAATGACCGCCAGATCTATGTGGTATCGTCAGACAATCTGGTCCAGCAGGACGCATGGACACATGGCGCGCTCAGGATCTCTTCACGGGAGTTCCTGTCCGAACTATCGCGCATCGAGGAGGAGATAAGGGATCATCTGCGGCGCGGCGATTGATTTGTGAACGCTCCGGTGCTATTTTTTGATCACCGGATTATAAATGAAAGGATATACAACAATGAAAAAACACATCAGAACCATCTTAGTGGCACTTATGACATTAGCGCTGATAATGCTTGCGGGCTGCGGCGGAGGAAGCAGCGAACAGGCTGAAGCTCCTGAAACTTCACAGCCTGAACTCGTGAAAGCAGCGGATCCTATCGGCATCCATCACGCTGAGATCGAGATCGAGGGATACGGTACGGTAAGTGTGGAGCTTGATGGAGATACAGCTCCGCTGACAGTGCAGAATTTCATGGATCTTGCAAATGCCGGATTCTACAACGGTCTTACTTTCCACCGCATCATCGATGGCTTCATGATCCAGGGCGGAGACCCTAACGGAGACGGAACAGGCGGATCCGGCAAGAACATAACCGGAGAATTTGCTGCAAACGGATACGAGAACAATATTGCCCATACCAAAGGGGTCATCTCTATGGCAAGAGCACAGGATCCTGACAGCGCCAGCTCACAGTTCTTTATCATGGTAGCAGATGCTCCGCATCTTGACGGTATGTATGCTGCTTTCGGACATGTAACGGATGGACAGGATATAGTTGACAAGATCGCAGCAGATGCTAAGCCTCTCGATGACAACGGCACCATCGCAGCGGAAGATCAGCCTGTGATAACAAGTGTAAAAATCATCGACTGATAAAAGCTCTCATCGCCATGACTTGTAGTATAATCTAAACGTTAAAATATTTTTTGCGGGCTTCGCGCCTGAAAGAAAAAGGAGAAAGACATGATAAAGGAATTCAAGGAATTTATTAGTAAGGGCAATGTAATGGATATGGCAGTAGGCATCATCATCGGCGGAGCTTTCACAGCGATCGTGACTGCTCTCGTTGACTCGATACTCATGCCTATAATCGGAGCCATCAGCGGCGGAAAGAGCGTAGCAGACATGTCAATCATGGTAGGCAACGCAGCCATCGGTTATGGAGCATTCATCCAGGCTATCATCGACTTCCTGCTGATCGCATGGGTGCTGTTCATGATCATCAAGGCACTCAACAAAGCAAAAGCTGCAGTGGAGAAGGAAAAGGAAGAAGCTCCTGCAGAGCCTGAACCGGTACCTGCTGATATCGAGCTTCTGACTGAGATCCGCGACCTGCTGAAGGAGAAGAAGTAATATTCCCGGATGATACGGAAAGACCGGGGGGTATCATGGACAAAGAAAGACAAGCTAAATATATTGAGCACCTGCAGAAGATGATCAGAATAGAAACGGTATCTGATCCCGACTGCGGTAGCAGTGCTGAGAATTTTGCCGAGTTCCGCGGGCTTCTCTGGGAGCTTTTTCCTGCATTGAAAGAGGCCTGCGAACTGAGGGAGTTTGACGGCGCGCTGCTCCTGAGATGGAAGGGAAGCGATCCTACGAGGATGCCTGTTCTCTTCATGAACCACTACGACGTAGTTCCTGCCAGAGAGGAAGACTGGAAGTACCCTCCGTTTGCGGCCGAGATCGCTGACGGTAAGATATGGGGAAGAGGAACACTGGACGACAAAGGCGGACTCTGGGCCATGTTTGAAGCTGCAAACGAACTTGCTTCTGAAGGGTTCGTACCGGCAGCAGATATCTGGTTCGAGGCTGACTGCAACGAAGAGACATTCGGAACAGGCGCGCAGGCTGTTGCTTCGTGGATGCAGGAGCAGGGCATGCGCTTCGGAATGGTGCTGGATGAAGGCGGCGACATAGTCCGCGAGCCTATAAGCGGAGCAAAGGGAACCTTGGCAAGACTGGGAAAATTCATGGCCTATGTCGACAGACATCAGGTGTTCGATGTGGACATGCCTCATCCTGTGGCGGAAATGTTAAAAATACTGGGACAGTACATGGGCAGGACCGGAAAGGTGCTTGAGAAAGCAGGCAAGAGAGAAAAAGCTCTTGCAAGACTGCTGCCTGCGATCAGCTCAGCTGCAGGAGCAATGGTGTCGACTACGATAGCGTTCACCATGTGCGGAGGCGGTGAGGCTGTAAATGTAATACCTAGCGAAGCATGGGTGATCGGAGACATGAGGTGCTCTCATCATCAGGGACAGGAGTCGTCTATCAATGCAATTACAAAAATCGCTAAAAAGTTCGGTCTTGAAACAGAAGTGATCCAGAGAGAGCCTGAATCCAGACTGGCAGACTTCAGAGGAGAAGCTTTCCTGCTCGTCAGGCAGGCTGTTAAAACATGTATACCGGGTGTCGATGACTGCACACCGTATATCATGACCGGCGGTTCGGATGCGAGGTTCTTTGACAGACTGTCAGATCAGTGCATCAGATTTCTGCCGTTCACCATCGATACTGAGCAGCTTGATTCCATCCACGGCATCAACGAGTGCGTTTCTGTAGATACGCTCGTACCGGCTGTCGATTACTACAGATTCATGTACCAGCACGTCTGATAAAAAGGGGAGTATTCAGCCATGGCAGGCAAGGGCAGGAGAGACAACAGCGACGGCATCAATATAGGTGTCAGATCGTTTCTGATTGCCATTGGGATCATTTTCGTCCTGATGGTTGCAACTTATGTACTTACTCTTATTGTGCCCGGCGGTGAATACGCCAGAATTGAAGACGCATCAGGAAATATGGTCATAGATACGGAGACCGGGTTCCGCTATACGGAGGGAGGGATTCCTTTCTGGAAGTGGGTCCTGTCTCCTTTTCTTGTCCTCGGGGCAGAGGGCTCAGGCACCATAATCGCAGTACTCATATTCCTGCTGGTAATAGGAGGCGTGTTCAACTCTCTTACAGCATGCGGGATGATGAACTACATGCTCAGCAAGATAGTTGACAGATTCGGCAATGTAAAGTACAGGCTCATGACTATACTTGTATTCTTCTTCATGGCGCTCGGCTCACTGGTCGGCTCGTTTGAAGAGGTAATACCGATGGCACCGATAGTTGTGGCTCTGTCCATGGCTCTGGGATGGGACGCAGTCACAGGTGTGGCAATCTCACTTCTGGCTACAGGCTGCGGATTTGCAGCAGGTATAGCAAATCCTTTCACTATCGGTGTAGCGCAGAGCCTTGCCGGACTTCCGATGTTCAGCGGAATGTGGCTCAGGGCGCTGTCATTCGTCCTGATCTATGCGTTGCTTCTCTGGTTTATCAGGAGCCATGCGAAGAAAGTCGAAAAGCCTGCTGAGGCACTCGGCGAAGGATTAGGATACAAGCAGGATGACCGCATGGACAAAGGCCTGAAGGTGTTTGCTGCGATACTCGGTATCGGCATACTCATAGTCCTGAGTTCGGGGTTTATAAAAGCTCTCCAGGACTATACGATGATAATAGTGGCACTGATGTTCCTCTCTGCAGGAATAGCATCAGTGCTCATATCCGGAGCAGGGCTCAGGGAGCTCGGCAGGACTTTCCTGAACGGCATAATAGCTATAGCTCCGTCAATACTTATGATACTAATGGCCTCATCCATCAAATACACCATGACAGAGGCCAAAATACTTGATACTCTGCTCTACAGGGCGGAGATGATGGCAGGAGGAATGTCCAAAGCAGGCGTAGTGCTCTTCATTTACGCGATTTGCCTTGTGATGAACTTCTTTATCTCATCAGGGTCGGCAAAGGCGTTCCTTCTCATCCCGATAATCGCTCCGCTTGCGCAGCTGTTCGGCATAAACATGCAGCTTGCGATAGTGGCGTTTGCGTTCGGCGACGGATTCAGCAATGTCATTTATCCGACCAATGCCGGACTTCTTATAACACTCGGACTTTCCGATGTGAGCTATGGGAAGTGGTTCAGATATTCATGGAAGTTCCAGCTGCTGAACCTCATACTTACATCTGCGATCCTTATGTTCGGACTTGCTGTCGGATACTGATAACAATAAAGGAAAAAGAAAATGAACAAATACGAAAAAGAAAACATCGAAAGACTGAGACCTTATCTCGCTGAGTGCACCATTCTCCTTAAAAAGAACGGGGCATTTCCGCTTGATGGTCCTTGCCGTATTTTCGCTGCAGGAAGCGGGGTCAGAGATACCGTAAAAGGCGGCACGGGATCGGGAGAGGTGAACTCCAGGTATTTCGTGAATATAGAACAGGGACTCAAAGATGCGGGGTTCTCTATAGTTGATCCATACTGGCCTGACATGTACCGCGGCTTCAGCGAGAGAGCACGCAGGGACTTCATAAAGGGGATAAAAAAGAGAGCGCGCAGGGAGAAAACAAACATCATCTCTGCATCGATGGGCGCAGTGATGAAGCAGCCTGAATACATCATACCTTTGGATTATTCCGCGGATGCGGCCATTTATGTGGTATCGAGAATCTCCGGAGAGGGCAATGACAGGCTGGCGGAAAAAGGAGATTTCATGCTTACTGACAGCGAGGTCAGGGATATTCTCGCACTGGATAAGCATTATGACAGGTTCATGCTGGTAATAAATGCCGGCGGCCCTGTTGATCTCAGTCCGGTCATGGAAGTGGGCAACATTCTGGTCCTGTCACAGCTTGGAGTCGAGACAGGAGCGGCTCTTGCGGATATTCTTCTCGGAAAGGCATATCCTTCAGGCAAGCTTGCTACGACATGGGCTGCGGTAGAGGACCAGTGCACAGCCGGGGACTTTGGTGAAAGAGACGATACCAGATACAGGGAAGGTATCTATGTCGGATACAGATTTTTTGATACCTTCGGACTTGATGTTCTGTACCCGTTCGGATACGGGCTCGGATACACTGATTTTTCCACGGGAAAGGCTTCGGTAAAGGTGAACGGACCGGAAGTGGAAGTATCCGCCAGAATAACTAATAAAGGAAATTTCAGGGGCAAGGAGACCCTGCAGGTCTATGTTTCCTGCCCACAGGGCAAACTCGACAGGGAGGCAAAGAGCCTTGCCGGTTTTGCCAAGACAGGTGAACTGGAACCGGGAAAGAGTCAGACTGTCAAAGTCAGATTCGACATAAGGGATCTTGCAGGCTTTGATACAAAAAGCGCTTCATACATTCTCGAGAAGGGAGAATATATTGTTCTTGCGGGGACAGACAGTGTAAATGTGCGTCCTGCCGCAGTACTCAGGCTGGACGGGGAATTTACGGCGCTTAAGGCAGAGAGACTTTTTGACGGAGCCGATTTTAATGATCTCAGAGGATTCGCTTCAAACGACTTTGATACAGACAAGGTGCCGGTAATTGAGCTCGATCTCTCTGCCTGTGTTACAAATGCGCTCAAAGAAAAGAACAGCCTTGAAATGGCTGCACTGGTAGCTGACGGACTGACAGCGGAAGAACTGGCAGTAATGAATGTGGGCGATTTCAAAGCTAAGGGACTGTCAATTGCATCAGTCATAGGCGAAGCTTCCATGGGCGTAGCCGGTGCAGCGGGTGAGTCCTGCAGGAGATATATGGATAAAGGCATAGACAGCATTGTTATGGCTGACGGTCCTGCGGGAGTACGCATCTCGAAACGCTACTATGAAGATGCAAAGGGAAAGCATTCCATAGGATCGACCCTGCCAGAGACCATGATAGACATGTTCCCGGCAATTCTGAGGAAACTGCTGGAAAGAGAGCCTAAGGAAAAGAAGGGCAGAGTGTTCAGGGAGCAGTACTGCACCGCGATACCGATAGCTACAGCGATAGCCCAGAGCTGGAACACTGATTTCGCTGAGATCTGCGGTGATATAGTCGGAAGTGAAATGGATATATTCGGCGTGGATCTATGGCTGGCTCCGGCTCTCAACATACACAGGAGCGTCCTTTGCGGACGCAACTTCGAGTATTTCTCTGAAGATCCGCTCATAAGCGGAAAGTTTGCGGCTGCACTCACAAGGGGAGTGCAGAAACACCCGGGACGCGGCGTTACAATTAAGCATTACGCAGCAAACAACCAGGAGACTAACCGTTATGCAAACAACAGCATAATAAGCGAAAGGGCTTTGCGCGAGATATATCTCCAACAGCATAATAAGCGAAAGGGCTTTGCGCGAGATATATCTCAGAGGTTTCGGCATCTGCATAAGAGAGTCCGACCCTATGGCAGTAATGACTTCATATAACCTGCTCAACGGAGAACACACGTCAGAGAGCCGTGAGCTTGCAGAAGTGCTGTTCAGAGAGTTCGGCTTTGACGGCCTCATAATGACAGACTGGGTAGTTGGCGGAGATATGCTGCTCATGAAGGGATCAAAATACGGTACTCCTGACGCTGCAAAGGTAGCCGCAGCAGGCTGCAGCCTGTTTATGCCGGGAAATAAAGGAGACTATGAGCAGATCATCAGAGGACTGAAAAAAGGAACAGTAAGCAAACAGCAGCTCCGGGAGAATGCCGGGCGCATCATGCATGTGATAAACAGACTCGGTAAAAGAGGGTGATCACAGGAAAAGTTCAAGGATGAGTACAGTGACGCAGCCAAGTACTGCTACTGTAAA
>CACZGY010000056.1 GCA_902780815.1 uncultured Eubacteriales bacterium | reverse complement strand
GTAACTGACAGTACACGCGGTTGGCAGACCGACTTACACGTTGCACGTGTCACGCGAGGAATGTAAGGGCTATGCCCGTATAAAGAACAACCCCGCGTTTGACGCGGGGATGTGTTTTTTTGCCTGTATAATACTTTACAATTACTCGCCATCAGCCGCTTCTTCAGCTTCTTCGGCCGCTTCCTCATTAGCTTCTTCAGTCGCCTCAGCAGGAGTCTCTTCTCCAGAGGTTTCAGCATCCGCAGAAGTGAATGACTTGGTTACGATAACTTCATCACCCCAGGTATAATTAACGATAGTATTTATACCTTCAATCCCAGTGCTTTCTTCGACACTTTTTGAAATATTACCAAAAGTAGGTCCGGCCGCAGTGAGGGCTTCTTCAAGAGCTTTTTTGACGGCATCGGTTTTAGCTATTTCTTCAGTATAGCCTTCCATCGATGAAAGGTCGAATGAATAGATGATATCGTTACCTTTAATCTCTACCAAAACATTGGAATCAGACATTGCTTTATTGATACTTTCCTGAACATCAGGATTATCCTTACAATACTTTTCAAGAGTCATGGCTTCTTTTTTGCCGCATGCAGTAAAGCAAAGTACAGTAATTACTGTCATTAGCATCAATACGATAAGTGTTCTTTTTTTCATTTTTTTAATGATCTCCTTTTATATGTAATATTAATTGTTATCAGAACCGTTGGCGAGTCCACCAATCAGGCTGTTAAGCAAGCCGCCTTTTTCTTCTTCGTTATTGTTATTGTTATTCAGATTATTGCTCTTGTAGTTACTGCTGTTTGACGAGCTGTCACTATCATAAGACAGATCATCACTCTGACTGCTGTTGTCGTTATTATTGTAGCTATTGTTGTTACTATTGTTGCCGTATTTCTGCTTGGCTTCTTCAGCAGCTCTGAGAGCCTCTTCAAGTTTCTTCTCGTTAGCAGTCTGCACCTTAGAGACATCTGCAATAAAGTCAGTGATTATTTCATAGACTTCTTTTCGGGTCGTGGCCGTCTCGATGTCCTTTTTTGCATTATCGACATAACCCTGGATGATACTTTGCTCGGAATCATCGTAATCAGAGATATCAACATTATCTATTGCCTTGACAGCGTCGCGGGCAGCCATTTTTCCGTCGAGCACGCGATAACCGTAAGCACCGCCTACCGCGGAAGCAATCATCAGAATGAGTACCAGCAAAATCTTAGCACCTAATCCACCTTTTTTATTGTTCATGATTATTCTCCGTCTCCTTAACTAATGGAATTAGTTTTACCATAGAAGTATACCACATTCCGCATAATAAATAATATGTTATAATTGTTTCTACTAAATGTCACGGCGTTGCCGTAAGGTAGAAACAATTGATCTCCATGTAAGGAATCCACCGCAAGCGGTACCCCTTACATGTAATCCGTCGGCGGTGCTCCTCCGATAGAAAAAAACACACTATGAAAATAAACAGCATTATTTTGGAAAACTTCAGAAACTATAAAAACCTCGAGCTCGACTTCGATGAGAGCCGCAACATCATAGTCGGAGAGAACGCGCAGGGCAAGACCAACCTCATCGAGGCGATCTATCTGACCGCCTTTGCGAGGAGTTTTCGCACGAGCAATTCTGCTGACCTTATAAGGTTCGGAGAGAGCTCCGAAAAAGATGATCAAGAAGGACGGCAAGCTCATCCGCAAGACGACAGAACTGCTGAATAACGTTGTTGTCATTATCTTTTCGCCGGATGATTTACGCATAATCAAGGACAGTCCGGACAGAAGACGCGCCTTCATAAACCGTGAACTCTCGCAGATGAGACCGATGTATTACGATGCGCTGCGCAGGTACAATGAAGCACTCCGCGAGAAGAATGCTCTGCTCAAGGGTTACTTTAATGTAAAGAAAAAAACTTTCAGCCGGGCAGACAATCTGAGCCTCAATGATGCGCGCACTGATGAGATCTTTGAGCGCAGTCCATACGACAACAGCCGCCGGTACAATGAAGATATGATGGATATCTACGACCGCCAGCTGGCCGATGCAGGCTATGAGATCATCAGGTCACGCAGGGAGTTCGTCGAGATGCTCAGCGCCGAAGCGGGCGAAATAATGAGCAAGATCTCAGGAGGCAGGGAGGAGCTGAAGATAGAATACAAGACAGCCTGCAATTTTGTTACAGGCACTGAAGGACGCGAGATCCTCTACAGCCAGATCTACCACAACCGTGACCGCGATATCTACAATGGCTACGCAAGCCTCGGCCCTCACCGCGATGACATAGAGTTCTATATTAACGGAAAGGACGCAAAGAAGTATGGATCGCAGGGACAGCAGCGAACCATCGCCCTGTCTCTCAAACTGGCCGAGATCAGGATAGCCAGACAGCTGCTCGACGAGCCGCCGGTTCTGCTCCTTGACGATGTGCTTTCAGAACTCGACCTCGACAGACAGAGATTCCTCGTGAGCGAGATAGATGATGTGCAGCTCTTTATCACCTCAGCAGAACTGAATGATGAAGTCATAAAGGACCTCCGCGGCGGCACGCTGTTCCGTATCGAAGACGGAAGCGTGACGAGGGTGGACAAATACTGATACCGAACTGATATCGGGCCTGACGGGAAAGGCAGGCCCGTTTTGTTTTTTTGCCTTGAAATAACAGGCTCTCAGAGGCTTTTTTAAAGAGACAAAAAATAAGAACGAGGCGAAAATTTTCGATTTAAGGCGTTTTTTTAAAAATACAAGATATTGTGGAATTACTTGCAAAAAAATCGCTTATATGGTAAAATTTGGGCGAAAATAGAAAGGGATACAATGCCCGTTTTTTAATGCAAGTCAATAATTTCAAGGGGTGCAGGATTGGTTCGCCATCTTGTACTTCGTATCAGAAATACATCTACAGAAGGGAAGCAAAAATGGCCCAAAAACAGGAATACGGCGCTAGTCAGATAGAGGTTCTCGAGGGTCTCAAACCGGTACGTTTAAGACCGGGAATGTATATCGGAAGTACAGGTCCGGCAGGACTTCATCACCTGGTATATGAAATAGTAGACAACTCAGTCGACGAAGCGCTTGCAGGATATTGTAAGAATATAAGCGTCAGCATCGAGCCGGACAATTCGATTATCGTACAGGACGACGGACGCGGTATGCCGGTAGACATCCACCCGAAGATGGGTATACCGGCGGTTGAAGTCATCCATACTCAGCTGCATGCCGGCGGTAAGTTCGGCGGCGGGGGATACAAGGTATCCGGCGGTCTTCATGGTGTCGGTGCATCCGTTGTAAACGCACTTTCGACTCACATGGTTGTGCAGGTCAGGCGTAATAACAAGATTTACGAGCAGGAGTACTTCAAAGGCGAGCGCTCCACAGAGCTCAAGGTAGTCGGCGAGTACAAGAGCGGAAAGACCGGATCCAAGACACAGTTCTGGCCTGATCCGGAGATTTTCGATGAAACAGTCTATGACTACGGCACTCTCCAGCGCAGGCTCCGTGAGATGGCTTTCCTCAACAAGGGACTTACCATCGACCTTGTTGACAGAAGAGTAAGTCCGCAGACAAAAGATCACTTCTGCTTCGAGGGAGGAATCAAGCAGTTTGTCGAATACCTCAATCACAACAAGGATGCGATAAACCCGACGATCTTCTACTATGAAGCCGAAAAGAAAGGGTACTCTGTAGAGGTCGCGCTGCAGTACACCGACAGATACAGCGAAAATATCATTTCGTTTGCGAACAACATCCATACAAACGAGGGAGGATTCCACGAAGTCGGATTCAAGTCCGCCCTTACAAGGACTATCAACGACTACGCTAAGCGCAATAAGTTCATCAAGGAGAACGAAGACGCGCTTCTGGGCGATGACGTCAGAGAAGGTCTGACCGCAATCGTTTCGGTTAAGCTGACAAATCCGCAGTTCGAGGGTCAGACGAAGGCAAAGCTCGGCAACGCTGAAGTCAAGGGATTCGTTGAGACCAACACTACAGAACAGCTTACATACTTCCTTGAGGAGAACCCAAAGCAGGCAAGAGTCATTATCGACAAGTGCCTCAAAGCTCAGCGCGCCCGTGAAGCTGCACGCAAGGCACGTGAAATCACGCGTAAAACATCAGTGCTTGAGACTACATCTCTCCCGGGCAAGCTCGCAGACTGCTCCGAAAAGGATCCTGCACTCAGCGAGATCTTCCTCGTCGAGGGTGATTCCGCAGGCGGCTCCGCAAAGCAGGGACGCGACAGAAAGCGCCAGGCAGTGCTGCCGCTCAGAGGTAAGATCCTCAACGTTGAAAAGGCAAGACTCGACAGAGTCCTCAGCTCAGAAGAGATCAAGAACATGATCACGGCTTTCGGCTGCAATGTCGGCAAGGACTTTGACCTCGACAAGCTCCGTTACCACAAGATCATCATCATGACGGATGCCGATGTAGACGGAGCCCATATCAGGACGCTCCTTCTGACATTTTTCTTCAGATACATGACACCGCTCGTTGAAGGCGGATACGTGTACGCGGCACAGCCGCCGCTCTTCAGAGTCAAGCAGGGCAAGCAGATCTGGTACACCTACTCTGACGCTGAGCAGGAGAAACTGCTCGCCGAGCTCAAAGGCAAAGGAAGCAACAATAAGATAGAGATCCAGCGTTACAAGGGCCTCGGAGAAATGGACTTCAACCAGCTCTGGGAGACTACGATGGACTACGATCACCGTACACTCGTGCGAAGTAAAGAATTTAGACATTTAAAGGAGAGAAGATGGCGAATCTACTCGACAACAGCACAATAATCGAGCACGAAATATATGACGAGATGAAAAACTCGTACATCGATTACGCGATGAGCGTAATCGTCGGACGTGCTCTTCCGGATGTGCGCGACGGACTCAAGCCGGTCCACAGGAGGATCCTGTACGGCATGCATTCCCTCGGCATAACACCGGACAAACCGCATAAAAAATCCGCGCGTATCGTCGGCGAGGTAATGGGTAAATACCACCCGCACGGAGACAGCTCCATATACGATGCCATGGTCAAAATGGCGCAGGACTTCTCCACCAGATATCCGCTGGTTGACGGTCACGGAAACTTCGGCTCGGTCGACGGAGACGGTGCCGCAGCGTCAAGATACACCGAGGCGAGGATGTCACCGTTCTCGCTGCAGATGGTCAGAGATATCGAAAAGGATACGGTCGACTTCGTAGACAACTACGACGGCGAGGAGAAGGAGCCATCGGTTCTTCCTTCAAGAGTACCGAACCTGCTTATCAACGGCAGCAACGGTATCGCGGTCGGAATGGCAACATCGATCCCTCCGCACAACCTCGGCGAAACGATCGACGCATGCGTCAAACTGATCGATGAGCCTGAGAGCTCAATCGAAGATCTCGCACGCATCATCAAGGGACCGGACTTCCCGACAGGAGCTATCATCCTAGGCAAGCATGCAGCTCGCGAAGCTTACCTTACGGGACAGGGCAAGGTCAATGTCCGTTCGGTATGCGAGATCGAAGAGGACAAGCGCGGGCGTATGCGCATCATCGTCAGCGAGATCCCGTTCCAGGTCAACAAGGCCAGACTCATCGAGTCGATGGCGGAGCTTGTTAAAGATAAGAGAGTCGAAGGTATCTCGGCGATCCGTGACGAGTCGAACCGCGAAGGTACACGCATAGTAATAGAGCTCAAGAAGGACGTGAATCCAAACGTCATCCTCAACAGGCTCTATAAGCACACAGCGCTTCAGACCTCGTTCAGCATGATAATGCTGGCGCTGGTCGACGGAGAGCCGAAGATACTCAATCTTAAGCAGATACTTGAGGAGTATCTCAAACATCAGAAAATAGTCGTTACGCGCAGGACGCGCTTCGATCTTACAAAAGCAGAGGCGAGAGCCCACATTTTGGAGGGTTTGATCATCGCGCTCGACAACATCGATGAGGTCATCGCGACTATCCGCTCATCATACAATGACGCTAAGGAAAAGCTGATGATCAGATTCGGACTTTCCGAGATACAGGCACAGGCGATACTCGACATGAGACTTGCCAAGCTGCAGGGTCTCGAACGCGAGAAGATCCAGGCTGAGTACAATGAGCTCCTCAAAAGGATCGCGTACTATAAGAGCCTGCTCGCAGACGAGCACAAGCTTATGGGCGTTATCAAAGACGAGCTGCTCGAGATCAAGGGCAAATGGGGAGACCCGCGCCGCACCAAGATCGTGGCAGATGAGGGTGAGCTCGATGAAGAGGCTCTGATTGATGAAGAGGACGTAGCGATCACACTGACACACCTTGGATACGTCAAGAGAGTGCCTGCAGATACCTACAAGGCTCAGCGCCGCGGCGGCAAGGGCATAGTCGGACTCACCACGCGTGAGAGCGACTTCGTCCGCGACCTCATAATCACCAGTACGCATGACTACCTGATGTTCTTCACCGACATGGGCCGCGTCTATAAGATAAAGGCTTACGAGATTCCTGAAGCATCAAGGACTGCAAAGGGCACACCAGTAATCAACTTCCTCAACCTCAACAGCACCGAGCGCGTAACAGCCATGATCCCGGTCAGAGAATTCAACGCCAACGAGTGCCTCGTGATGGTGACCAAGCAGGGAACTATCAAGAAGACTCCTATGAGCGAGTTCGACACCAACCGCAAGACAGGTCTGATCGCGATTACGCTCAAGGAGGGGGATAAGCTGATCAGCGTTGCGCTGGCTAACGGAAACGAGAATGTGCTCGTAGTCACCAAGCAGGGCAAGGCGATCGCATTCAGCGAAGATGACGTGAGACCTATGGGCCGTAACGCCGGCGGAGTCAGAGCGATCCTTCTCGAGAAGGGCGACGAAGTCGTCTCCATGGAGCTCGATATCGATCAGACACGCAAGATGCTCGTCATAACAGAGAACGGCTTCGGAAAGAGAACGCCTCTTGATGAGTACAGGCTTCAGGCACGTGGCGGCAAGGGCGTTGCGACTTACGACAAGACCAAGTTCGGCAAGACGGGTCTGCTGGTAGGAGCAACACTTGTGAGCGAGGATGACGAAGTGATGGTAATCAATTCGAACGGTGTCATCATAAGGATCCGCGCTGATGAGGTCAGCACACTCGGCCGCACCACTCAGGGCGTCAAGATCATGAAGGTAGAGAAGGGCAACCGCATCGTATCCTTCGCGAAGGTGATCGATGAGGATTCAGCCAAGAAGCCTAGTGATAAGAAAACACCGAAAGATCCTAATGTAGGTGCAGACGGCAGCGAACAGCTGACGATTCTGTAGCAGGCAGGGATCCAGCTGTCAAAACATGAGATAAAAAGGGATTGGGACAAATCTATTTGTAAAAGTATCTTACTAATGAAAGGAAAAACTAATGAAAAATTCATTTAAGAAGCTGACAGCACTTCTGGCTGTCCTGGTAATGGTACTTGCTCTGGCAGCATGCGGAGGCGGTGTTGAACCAGCGGATACCTCCGGTCTCGATAATGCCGGTAAGGATGCCGAGCCAAACAATGGAATGCTGGGGATAGTATTTGCAGTCCCTGAAGGCTGGAACCAGACCACTGTTCAGCCGGGTGAGTATGCTGAATTCACGAATCCGGACTCTGAATACAGTATCACTGTAGGCGTAACCACTGAGGATTCGCTGAAGGCAAGCGAAGATGAATCGGTTGCCGGGATGAGCGTCCAGGAATTCTATAAAAAATACTACGCCCGGGATAAGAAGTGGATGAAAGAAAACAATGTATCAGTAAGCACCATAAAGGTCTGCGACACAGATGCCGACTTCTCAAGAAGAAGCAATGATAACGGTATTGTCAACGCAGGAACTACATGGCTGTATGATAACGTAGTTTATGACATCTCTCTCAGCAACTGGGATAACTACGGCGATGACGGAAAGATGAAAGATGATGCAAAGGGATGCACAGACGAAGCGCTTGCTGCGTATGAGTATCTGGTTGCAAGCGTCAGGCCGGGTGACGGAGCTGCTGCACAGAACACAGAAGTCGAAATCACATCTATAGGATCGGTTACCTTTGACAAGCCGGAAGGCTTCAAGGGAGAGATGGGCGGCGAGGGTTTCGCAAGCTTCGTCAGTGAAGACAGTGATGCAATCATGAATATTCAGGTCGCGACCGAAGATGATCTCGAAAACTTTACAGGTCCGGACGGAAAGCATCCTGAATCACTCAAGGAAGAATTCGAAAGCTACATGTATGAGGGTGTCCAGACCATGAAAATCGCAGGACACGAAGGATACTTTGATAAATTCGAAGAAGAGGACGGCAATTATTATTCAGTCTCTGCCGGCTTCCTTACGGATGATGCAATGTATACAATATACATGCAGTCCGCTGAAGATGTTTATGATGAGAACGGGCTTATCGATGGTGTCAAACCACTTACAGATAAGGAAATAGCAGCATTTGAGACTTTCCTGAAATCCATTAAAGAAAGATAAGCATCCGGACAGATAATAAACCAGGGATTTTAAAAAAATGAAAGGATAATCATTATCATGTCAGCTTTGGAAAACATAAGAACGACGATAGATAAACTTTATAACGCCCGGATCTGGAATGCGATCGGAGCTTTGACAGTTGTGTTCGCCATCAAAGCAATTCTGTCAACAAGTTCTCTTTCAGCGGGAGCATGCTGGGGCTGTGCAGCAGTAATAGGAATTGCGTTCTATTACACACCAATGTTCTCTATACTTCTGACTGCTATTGCACTTTTCGTAGCAGTATCTCACATAAACGCATTCATGGTTGTAGTACTGGTGGTACTTACTCTGATCCTGAACAGCAGTGCACATCCGACAGCCTGGGCAACTATCATGCTGCCTCTCGCGTTCATTCCGGGATCGCCGCTGCAGGCAGTAGGTTTCACCATACTGTTTTTCGGTCTCTGCATGTATTCAAAATATGATGAATCATACAAGACGGCAGTCTTCTCACTTCTCTGGGGAGCGTGGAGCCTGTTCACCTGTGCTAACGGAATGCCGAATTTCCTGTACAGCGAGGGGTTCAACTACACTCCTTACGAAGGAAAACTTGAAGACATATTCAATAATTTCCATCCAATTATCGCATATCAGAACATTCAGGCAGCTGGTATGCAGAATTTCTTCATAATCCTCGCAGCATTTCTTGTGCTTGGCATTATAGCTCATGCGCTCTTTGTCAAAGCGAGAATCATCAGGAGCCTGAACAACGATGTTGTTGATGCACTCAACTTCCTCATCATTACTATCCTGACCATAGTTGTTTATGTGGTTATCAAGGTGGTATGCAAAGCTGACGTACATCTTCCGATAGTCGGAGCTATCGTCGGGTGTGTGCTCGGATACATTATCAGCAGACCTTGGACGACTTCAACTGCTATCGAGATAGAGAGAAAAACCGACGAGCAGACTGCGACTGCAAAAATAGCAGCTGTCAACTCAGCCGAGACCTGGGACAGCCTTGCCGGTTATGAAGCTACAAAGCAGGAGATCCAGGACATCATAAAGCCTTATGTAGATAAAGCTGAATTCAATAAGGTGGCAAAAGCAGGAATGAGACCTGTAAAGGGGATCCTGCTTTACGGCCCTCCGGGAACAGGTAAGACTACTCTTGCAAGAATCATAGCAAACGAGAGCAGGATGAACCTCATCCTTGTAAACGCAAGCGAATTCATGTCGAAGTGGGTCGGTGAGTCCGAGAAGAATCTCAAGAATATCTTCACTCAGGCGAAAGCAAAGGCGCCTTCGATCATCTGCTTCGAAGAGGTCGAGGCTTTCCTCCGCAAAAGGACTGAGACTGACGCAAACTACGAGACTTCGATCATCAATGTGTTCCTGTCGCAGATGGACGGTTTCAACGAACTCAAGAATGTATTCATAGTTGCGACTACAAACAATCCGGAGATGATAGATGAAGCAGCCATGAGACCTGGCAGATTCGACAGGATAATCTATGTCGGAGCGCCGGATCCTGAAGGCAGAAGAGCTCTGTTCAATAAGTACCTCAAAGGCAAGGCAAAACTTACCGATGAAGAAATCGACAAGCTCGTTAGAAACACCGAAAGATTCACAGGTGCAGACATTAAGGCTGCCTGCGAAGACGCTTACAGAGACAACGATTTCAAGCCTCTCAGCTTCAATGACTTGCTCGACAGAGTATCCTCGATGCTTCCTTCTTACACTCTCGATCTGCAGGAGCGCTACGAGCTCTACAGCAAGAGATACGGCCGTTCCACATCGGCACAGCAGGACAACCAGGGCAAAGAGACAAGAAAGTTCACCTGGGATGACATCAAGGGTATGGACGGGATCAAGAAGGTCCTCAAGGACAAGATCGAAAGCCCTATCAAAAATGCAGAAAAGTACAAAGAGTATGGTATCCCGGCATCCAAGGGAATACTGCTCTTCGGCCCTCCGGGATGCGGCAAGACTTTCTTTGCAAAAGTCGCAGCAGATGAAAGTGACGCCAAATTCTACGTGGTGAACGGTCCTGAGCTGCTCGGCGCGGGAACCGGTGAATCCGAAAGGAATCTGAGACGAAAATTCAGAGATGCACGCGAGACAAAGCCTTCGATCATCTTCTTCGATGAAATTGATGCCATCGCCGGAAAACGCAGCGGCAATGATGGCTCGGTGCGCATCATCAACCAGCTGCTCACCGAGATAGACGGAATGGCCTCACTTGATGGGGTAATGGTCATCGCAGCCACAAACAGACCGGAGTCGCTCGATGCAGCACTCATGAGATCAGGCCGCTTTGACACCAAGATCTACATTCCGCTGCCAGACAAAGAATCCATCAAGGCTCTTCTTGCAAGCACCCTCGAACCGATTCCTTACGACGCAGATATAAATGTGCTCGCCGAGAAACTTGACGGCTACACATGTGCAGACATCGTAGCGATCGCAAACAAGGCTAAAGAGACATATGTTAAGCGACAGATCATTGCCGGCGACGATGCAAAGGCACAGCCTGTCAGCACAAACGACATACTTGACATAATCAGCAAGGTCAAGTCCAGCGTCAGCGAAGCAGAGCGTAAGAGATACGAAGACCTGAAATCCTTCGAAAGCGTGCTTTAATAAGCACCATACGGATCAGTTAACAGTTTCAGTTAAGAGGTGCAGAGAAAAAATATGAAAACTTTACTTACAGGCGGTGCCGGATATATAGGCTCCCATACGGCTGTAGCAATGCTTGATGCAGGACATGAAGTAACAGTCGTAGACAATTACGCTAACAGCTCAGCTGAGGCAATAAAGCGTGTAGAAAAAATTACAGGTAAGGATGTAGCTCTCTACGAAGCGGATGTTGCCGACAAGGCGCGCATGATGGAGATACTGAAAGCTGAGATGCCTGACTGTATCATTCACTTCGCCGGACTCAAGGCAGTCGGAGAGTCGGTTGCGAAGCCTGTGGAGTACTACAGAAACAATATCGATACAACACTGACTTTGCTTGAATGCATGAGAGAACTGGGCCTTACGAATATTGTGTTCTCCAGTTCAGCAACTGTTTACGGTGAGGACAATGTGCCGCCGTTTACTGAAAACGCGCCAAAGGGTATGTGCACTAATCCGTATGGCTGGACTAAGTGGATGCAGGAGCAGATGCTGACTGATGCTGCTAAAGCGAGCGCAACTGGTAATGACTGGAAGAAGCCTTTGTCGGTAGTACTGCTGAGATACTTCAATCCTGTCGGTGCACATGAGAGCGGGCTGATAGGAGAAGATCCGCAGGGGATCCCAAATAACCTGATGCCGTATATTTCCCAGGTGGCAGTCGGAAGACGTGATCATCTAACAGTATTTGGTAATGATTACGATACCCCGGACGGCACTTGCCGCAGAGATTACATACATGTTATGGACCTGGCGGAAGGTCATGTAAAAGCAGCGGAATATGTAATTGAAAAAAGGCATGAAGCCGAAGAGCGCGGAGAAGCAGCCGGCGGCACAGAAGTGTTCAATCTGGGTACGGGCTCGCCATTCAGCGTGCTCGAGATGGTGGAGGCCTTCGGCCGTGCGTGCGGGCACGCTGTAGCCTATGAAATAGGCGCCAGACGAGCCGGTGACGTGCAGGACAGCTGGGCTGATGCAGAAAAGGCACGAGAGGTGCTCGGCTGGCAGGCGAGCCGCGGGATCGATGAGATATGCCGCGATGCCTGGAACTGGCAGAGCCACAATCCGAACGGATACAACAAATAAAAAATCGAATAAAAGATTAAATGAAAACAGACTGGAGTCATCCACTTCATCCTCTCCAGTCTGTTTTTTATTGTCATAGAGGTGGTTTATTACCAATTTCTACCATTTTATTCCCAGATAATCACAGATTCCTTTAGCAAGCCCTTTACCGTAAGCATCATATTTTTTGCGGAGGATCTTGTTATCTTTCTTTATGTTTCCTGTTTCAAAGAGGCAAGCTGTACAATAGCCAGGTGTCTTGTTGAGGGTATCCAGATTGGTGCGTTTTTTAAGACCCCTGTTTTTAATTTTTACATACTTGTGCACCACTGTTCAGGCACTGAGCAAGCTTCTTCTGATCACTGTATCTGTAGAGCGGCATGGTGCCCCTTGGAGCACGCTTATAGTCACAGTGCACATTCAGAAGAACACTCACGTTGTGCGTTTTCACATGATCAAGAGTAGCTTTTAGATTTTTGTTGTTTCCACTGTAAGCATCAGTGTATACATAGACACCTTTTGCTCTCAAATAATTGGCGGCAGATCTGCAGATAGGGATCATAAGCCGGGCTTCCTGATATTTTTTCCATTTACAGCCCGGATCCCATCTGCCGTCGATACCCGTTCCATGACCGGTCTCAATATATACCCTGTAAATAATCCCGGATGCGGGTTCTGAAAAGTCGGAATAACTGCCGTTATTTTCAAGAGCCTGTACTTTGTAATAAGCCCTTCTTCCGGATAAGACATCCTTGTCAAAATATGAAAGGCCGGTGACCCCTTTCTCCAGTAACGCAAATCCCGATGAGCTATTATAGCTTCTGTACACATCATATGAATCCGCTCCATTTAGAGCGTCCCATTTGACAGAAAGACCTTCACCGTTGACCGCAACATTTATCTGAGGGACCTGATGGATCTCCGGACCAGATGCTTCATCATCAGCATATGCTCTTACAGGAATCATGACTGCAGCAAAACAAAATGTCATAAAAACAAAGATAACGACTATAAGTATTCTTTTGCATTCATAAGTCCTGTTCACAATGATACCCCCTTTATTTAGAGCTTTTCGGAGTCAAGGATTATGGTGAATGGACCATCGTTTAAGAGCTCGACAGCCATCTCAGCGCCGAAGGAGCCGGTCTGGACCACAGGGACGCGCTCGCGGCAGCGCTCAATGATATATTCGTAGAGCGCTTCTGCGTGCTCAGGAGAGCCCGCATCGACGAACGACGGCCTGTTGCCCTTCTTGCAATTGGCGTACAAAGTGAACTGCGAAACCAGCAGCAACCCGCCGTCCACGTCCGCGAGCGACAGATTCGTCTTGCCTTCCGCGTCTCTGTTTATACGCAGTTTTATCATCTTATCGACCATCTTGTCTGCGATGGCTTCATCATCCGCATCGCAGGCTCCGATCAGCACCAGATATCCGCGGCCGATCTTTCCGATGACCTCGCCTTCAACGGTAACGGAAGCGTGCTTCACACGCTGAATAATAAACTTCATACATTTCCTCTCTTACAGTGCGCTGCGGATGGTCGCTTCGATCGCGGCCTGGGCCTCTTTCTGCTCGTGTTTATCCATCTTTTCTATATGCACCAGCGGATGCGCTGTTATTTTAATATGTGCCGGTTTCCAGCTGCCATCTTCTTCGAAGAAGTGGTATGTACCGTCTATGGTCACAGGCAGGATAGGAACCTTTGCTTTTTCAGCAAACTTGAAAGCACCGGCCTTGAACTCACCCATCTCGTGCTTCTGCGAGCGCGTTCCTTCCGGGAAGATGCAGAGATTGAAGCCGAGGTCGAGCATCTTCTTGGCCTCGCCCAGCGCTTTGACTGCCTCTTTCGGGTTGTTGCGGATCAGGTAGATAGAACGCGAATATTCGACTACGTCTGCCAGGATAGGATATTTGCGCCACTCCTCCTTGGAAACATAACCCATCATGCCGTGATCTTTCATCAGCCAAAGTGTAGCGCAGATGTCAGCGAAGCTCTGATGGTTGCTGTACATCATGAAAGGACCATCCTCAGGAGCAGGGATGTTTTCCTCACCGTAAACTTCATAGGTGAGACCCAGCACCGGTGTCATAGCCTCCACCCAGCGTTTCTGGCCGAAATGAATCAGCTCTTTTTCGCCTTCGATGTCTCCTGCTTCGCGCAGCTTGCTGAGCTTCTTCTTCAGCGAGGTGAAGCGCATTGTTTCAATGTAGCCTCTGATGAATCTTGGTCCGGTCTTGAAAATGTTCATATTGTTCCTCCAGTGTGCCATTTTGGGGCGGTCCCCACAGACACTTTACACACGAATTGTAGCATAATTTCATGCCTTTTTGGATACTGATCCGACAGCCGTTCCGGCTGCTGTTCTTTTATGGACAAATGCTGCCGTATGCGCTAAAATGCAAGCGACTAGAGTTTACATAAGGAGGTAATTATCATGGCAAATAAATACGCGGGAACACAGACGGAAAAGAACCTGCTGGCAGCATTCGCAGGTGAGTCCCAGGCAAGAAACAAGTATACCTACTTCGCGTCAAAGGCCAAAAAAGAAGGATTCGAGCAGATCTCGGCTCTCTTCCTGAAGACAGCTGACAACGAGAAGGAACATGCAAAAATGTGGTTCAAGGAGCTCGATGGAATCGGCACAACAGCAGAGAATCTCCTCGCTGCAGCAGAAGGCGAGAACTACGAGTGGACAGACATGTACGAAGGCTTCGCAAAGACAGCTGAAGAGGAAGGCTTCAAGGCTCTGGCAGCAAAGTTCCGCATGGTTGGGGAGATCGAAAAGCATCACGAAGAGCGCTACCGCGCACTTCTCCACAACGTAGAAGCACAGGAAGTCTTCGCAAAAAGCGAGGTCAAAGTGTGGGAGTGCCGCAACTGCGGGCACATCGTAGTCGGAACAAAAGCACCGGAGATCTGCCCGGTATGTGCTCATCCACAGGCATACTTCGAAGTGCATGAAGAAAACTATTAATATTTTTCAAAGAAAACGGAGGGAGATCTAAAATGAAGAAACTGCTTGCTTGTACAGCTATCGTCGGCGGAGTTGCCGGAACAGTCGCATATCTCAATAAGTATGGTTTACCTATACTTGGCAATCTCACGATGAATATCCCGGTCAAGTTAAAATACGACTTCTGGGATGCTTTCACAAAGGGGATCGAGATCGCAGAGGGAATGACTAAATAAGTCCCTGAGGATATCTGCTGTATGAATACTACACATAGCTATATGTTCGAAGGCGTAGACGGAATGCGTGAAATGCAGTATGTCATGAAGATGTTCCGCTTTGGATTTAAGACAATAGGCAGATCCGAGGTCATGAACATTCTGGAGCATGGCGGAAAGCCGGTCGAACCTCAGGGCTGCAGAACCATTGAATACCTGCTTGCCGATGGTTCTTCTGTGGTGATCCAGCCATCAGATACCGAGCCGAAGATCACTGTGAGTATTTCAGTTTCAGGCGGGAATCCTGATAATGCCGATGCTGTAGAAAAAAGAGTATCTGAGGATATAGAAAATATCATTTATATAGATCAGAGAGCAGCTTACTGCTGCGAGTAGATCGATACTGCGGGCTCACACGGGTCCGCTTTTTTATTCGCTTTTTTTCGCTCTTTTGATACAATTCAAGTAATAAAATAAGGAGAAACAAGCGAATGAAGCTTTTGATCATCAGGCACGGAGATCCCGATTACATAAACGACTCACTTACGGAGAAAGGCCGGCGTGAGGCAGAGTACCTTTCGGAGATGCTCTGCAGGCAGCTTAGCGGAGAGGTCCATTTTTACATGTCACCATACGGCAGGGCTCAGGATACCGCGGCTGTTACACTTCGTAAGCTGGGACGTACGGCAGAGACGCTTCCGTGGCTCAGGGAGTTTGACGTCTTTATAGACAGGCCTGACGATACCACCAGAAAGCGCATCCCATGGGACTGGCTGCCGCAGGACTGGACGCAGGATCCGCGCTTCTACCGGGAGGACCTCTGGGCTGAGAATGAGCTGATGGCAGCGGGTAAAGTAGGGGAGGAGTATCGCAAGGTGACGGAGAAGCTCGATGCTCTGCTAGCTAAGCACGGCTACCGTCGCGAGGGAAGGCTGTACCGTGCGGAGAGACCAAACCATGACACCATTGTAATGTTCTGCCACTTCGGTGTTGGATCGGTACTCCTGAGTCATCTCTGGGGAGTGTCTCCTATGCCGGTCTGGCACGGTTTCTGCGCGCAGGCCTCATCGGTCACCACGCTTGTTACCGAAGAGAGAAGAGAGGGCATCGCCTCATTTAGGATGCTCTCATTCGGAGATATATCGCACTTATATGTTCATGATGAGGAGCCGTCATTCGCAGCCAGATTCTGCGAATGCTATGGCGACGATACACGGCACGATTAAGACAGCAGGGAGGAGAAATAATATGAAAGCAGTAGTTTTTCTGGCTGATGGTTTTGAAGAATGTGAAGGCCTTATTGTAGTAGATATATTAAGGAGAGCCGGGATCGAAACACTCATGGCGTCGGCCATGGACGGGCTGTTGATCGATTCATCACGGCATATCAAAGTGCAGGCTGATGTTATGGCAGCTGATGTCGACTATAAAACCGTCGACCTGATAGTTCTTCCGGGCGGACGTCTCGGAACAGAAAACCTTGGCGAAAATGCGATAGTAGTGGAAAAATGCAAAGAATTTGCAGAAAGTAAGCATCTGGCTGCTATTTGTGCGGCACCATCCCTGCTGGCAGCACTGGGCCTGCTCGAGGGCAAAAAAGCTACCTGCCATCCTGATTTTGAGGGACATATGCCCGGGGCAGCGCTTACAGGAGAGAGCGTTGTGACCGACGGAAACATCATTACAGGGCAGGGTCTGGGAGCATCTTTCGATTTTGCTTTTGAGATTGTAAGGATACTTGTCGGCAGCGAAACAGTTGAACAGATAAGAAAGGCGATCTGCTATAGATATTAGCATATTGGCTCTTTATGCCATGGGTATGGTACAATCAACATGGCTATACAAGATTTTTACAAGGAGAGAAAACATGAAAGGAATCATACTTGCAGGCGGAGCCGGTACCAGACTTTATCCGCTGACGATAGTCACATCCAAGCAGCTGCTGCCGGTCTACGACAAGCCTATGATTTTTTATCCGCTTTCGACCCTGATGCTTGCAAAAATCAGGGAGATACTGATCATCAGCACGCCTGAAGATACGCCGAGAATTGAACAGCTCCTGGGAGACGGTTCCAAGTTCGGAATTGAACTTTCATATGCAGTTCAGGAGAAACCTGAAGGGCTGGCGCAGGCATTTACCATCGGCCGTGAATTCATAGGAGATGAGGCATGCGCGATGGTGCTTGGCGACAATATATTCTACGGAAACGGACTCAACCGCAAACTCAGAGATGCACGTGAGGACGCAGAAAAAGGGAAGGCAACTATATTCGGTTACTATGTAGAAGACCCGAAGCGCTTCGGCATAATGGAATTTGAAAGAGGCGACAGCCGCTATGACTCACTCAAAGTGATTTCCGTCGAAGAAAAGCCTAAGCATCCTAAGAGCAACTACGCCATTGTCGGACTCTACTTCTACCCGAAGGGAGTGAGCGATATGGCTGACAAGGTCACTCCATCCGCTCGCGGTGAGCTTGAGATAACCACGCTGAACGATATGTATCTCAAGCAGGGTAATCTGAACGCACAGCTCCTCGGACGAGGCTATACCTGGATGGATGCGGGGACATTTGACAGCCTGCAGAAAGCGACTGATTTCGTAAGCATGATAGAGCAGTATCAGGGCATGACAATCTCATCACCAGAGGAAATCGCATACCACATGGGATGGATAGACGACGAGATGCTCGCAAAGAGTGTCAGACGCTATGGAAAGAGTCCGTATGGAGAAAGACTCAAGGCAGTGCTCGAGGGCAAGGTGGTACTCTAAACATTTTAAATCAAATATACAACCCCTGAAACGTATACTCATAAGTAAGGATAGAAAAAAGAGAGGAAGAAATCGTGAATATTGCAATAATTATTGCTGGAGGCTCCGGCCACAGGATGGGACAGGATATACCAAAACAATTTATAAATGTATACGATAAACCAATTCTGATATACACATTGGAGGGCTTTCAGAAACATCCACAGATCGATGCAATAGAAGTGGTCTGTCTTGACGGATGGCATGAAGTTTTATGGGCATATGCAAAGCAGTTTGGTATAAATAAGCTTAAATGGATTGTATCGGGAGGAAGCACTGGACAGGAGTCCATCAGGAATGGAGTTTATAATCTGGAAGGAAAATGTTCCGATGATGATATCATTATCATTCACGATGGAATCAGACCGCTTGTGGATGAGACAGTTCTGACAGATGTCATTCTTAAAGCTCAAAAATACGGAAATGGAGTAACATCCCTCCCATATAATGAGCAGATTTTTGTAATTGATGACGACATCAGCACTATAAAGTATATTCCACGTGAAACGCTTAGACGAGTTTCTACTCCGCAAGCATATAAGTTCGGAAAGCTTGACTGGGGTTACCACGAGGCTTTCGAAAAAGAAATAGGTATTTATGGTTCTTCATACACTAATACAATGATGGTTGAACTAGGCGAAAGGCTGTATTTCGCAGCAGGTTCGGATAAAAACATTAAACTTACAACAAAGGATGATCTGGAGATGTTTAAGGCTTATCTGAAATCTGATAAAGATAATTGGTTGAAATAAAGGGGAGTATAATGGATCTTTTTAACAACAATCTTTACATCGAAGATCTTTGCTATGTGGCAGATCTTGAACTTCCCTGGGAGAAATTGCAAGGAAAGAGTGTCCTGATTTCCGGTGCAACAGGTATGGTCGGATCATTTCTTGTGGATGTGCTGATGACTAAAAATGAAACTGGTCTTGACTGTATGATTTATGCTCTTAATCGTAATGAACAGAAAGCGGCTAGCAGGTTTTCAAAATGGAAGGAATCGCATTTTCTTAAATTAATTCCATACGACATACAAAAGCCATTAATCAGAGATGATCTTGGAGCAATCGAATATGTACTCCATATGGCATCCAATACTCATCCTATGCAGTATTCCACAGACCCGATAGGCACGATTACCACAAATGTAATAGGGGCGCAGAATATGTTGGATTTCGCGGTGAAGCACCATGCTACACGCTTTGTTCTCACAAGTTCAAATGAAATATATGGTGAGAATCGTGGAGACGTGGAACTGTTTAATGAAGACTATTGTGGATATATAAATTCAAATACAATGCGAGCAGGTTATCCCGAGAGCAAGAGATGCAGCGAAGCTCTTTGTCAGGCATATAGGGCACAGGCGGGACTGGATGTAGTCATTCCGCGTCCGACTCGATCTTATGGTCCTACTATGTTAATGAGTGATACAAAGGCAATTAGTCAGTTTGTTAAGAAAGGTGTAAAAGGAGAGGATATCGTTCTGAAATCTGCCGGCACACAATATTATAGTTATACATATGTTGCAGACGCTGTGAGTGGTTTGCTGTATGTGATTATGAAGGGAAAAAATGGGGAAGCTTACAACATTGCTGATGAACGCTCTGATATCATGCTGAAAGATCTGGCGGCAACAATTGCAGATATTGCAGGAAAGAAAGTAGTATTTGAAATACCTGATGCAGTGGAGGCAGCTGGGTATAGTACGGCTACAAAGGCCAGATTGGATGGAAGCAAACTGAAAAAACTGGGATGGAGTGCGAAGTATGATATTCGAAGCGGAATGGAACGGACTATAGAGATATTGAAAGGCGTTATATAAACGTACCTACTTAAGCAATTACTAGTAGTAAGAAACCTTGAATTTTTTATTAAATCTTTATAAAATATGTCGTTAGTGAGGAAGGAATTACTAAGTCAATGATCAAGAAATTATCAATGCAAGCACATATCAAAACAATCGCCGTAATCGTTATCGGTATTCTTTTGGTGCTTGCTGCTTTTCCTATACAATCCGAAGCGACCGTTGTAAAGAAAAAAAGCAAAGTTACGTATACATTAAGTGTTGATAATATCAACTCAGATACTGTAATCAAAAAAGGTAATAGCAAAAAGATCCAGTATAAAGCAACAAAAACACGAAGCGGCGTAACTAAGGGCACGAAAGTCAGATTCAAAAGCTCAAATAAAAAGATTGCGACAGTGTCTTCAAAGGGCGTGATCAAGGCAAAAAAGAACGGTACTGTTAAGATTACTGTTTACTGCAAAAGCAAGCCTAGTAAAAGGAAAACCATAAAGATAAGAGTCGGTACTCCAGTATCAAGCATTAAGATTAATGGCTATCAACATTTAAGAGCTGGACGCAAAACAGCATTTAAGGCTAAACCGAACAGCAATGCGACCAATAAAAAAGTCCTCTGGAAAACGGACAAACCGTCTGTAGTTAAGGTGGACAGATCTGGAAATATTACTGCACTCAAAAATGGGACAGCAACAATATCTGCAATTGCAGCAGACGGCTCCGGAACAAAATGTTCAATAAAGATTAGTGTGCACAAATACACGAGCACCGATGCAAGATGGATCGCACATAGAGGTCTTCATACATATGCTATAGAAAATACAGCAGATGCTTTCAGAGCTGCTGGTCAGGCTGGAGGATTTTGGGGGTGTGAATGTGACATTTGGGAAACGAAACACGAGACTATGACAATCGAGGTTCCGGTTCAGTCGGTTGATCAGCAATCATCTGATATATATACCGAGGAGAATTCAGAAGAAACCAACCAGGGTGAGGGAATCGTTCAGGATAATGAAGAAGAATCAGAGCAAACAGATGTCGTAGATATAGTTCAATCAGCAGACCAACAGCAGTCAGATGTGATAGAAGAAAATACGGAGGAAACTAAAGAGACCATAAAGGCTGATGAAGAGGAACCAGAACAAACGGTTGCTGATGAAACACCTGCAACAGAGACCGTGAACGTGGACACTTTTGATCTCGTGATCAATCATGACGATACATTCAAAAGAACACTGGGAGTTAACCGTTATGTTAGAAGCATGACAGCGACTGAAATCAAGCAGCAGATACCGAAAGCCTGCTTCTTTGATGAGTATCTCGATATATGTAAACAATATAACATGGTACCTGTAATTGAATTCAAAGATCCGCAGATGAGTGAGGCAGCAATCAACAAAGCTATTCAAATGCTTGATGAAAGAGGGCAACTCGATAAAGCGTTGTTGATAAGCTTTTATCCATATGTATTGGAAAAAGTAAAGGCCTGTGCTGATAGTAAGCTGGGAGGTAAGATTTCATATACAGCATTCCTTAACGGAGAAAGCACCATTGAACCGGCGCTGAATACCACACGACAGAAAAACTTTGGTTGTGTTTCTCTCCAGTATGGGCAGTTAGATAAAAAAGCATATGATAAATGCAAAGCTGAAGGTGTTAGAGTTGGTACATGGACTTATGGAGATACTCCGTATAATGACGAAATGCTATATAGACATCTGCTGTCTGGTCAGTATGAGCTTGATTTTGCAACTATAGACTATAAGCCGTGGTAGCAGGAAGGCTATTATATTCATAAAGCCTGGCATAGCGTAATTCTATTATGGATGAATAATTATATAGAAAAAGTGCCAATTTCATATGAACTGAACCCAAAATGTTAGACACATTTTGGCAGGACACTAGGCTACTAACAAGGACTGAATTCTGTACTGAACAGGGCTCAGTCCTTTTAGCTTG
>CACZGY010000055.1 GCA_902780815.1 uncultured Eubacteriales bacterium | reverse complement strand
TCGCACAGGGCTTCCGCCTCTTCAATATAGTGAGTCGTGAGCAGTATGGTCATGTCCCTGTTGTTGACCTGTTTGAGGAGATTCCACATCTGGCGTCTTGACAGCGCATCCATACCTGCTGTCGGCTCGTCCAGAAGAAGTATCTCAGGTTCTATAAGGAGAGCACGGCATATCATGAGCTTGCGCTTCATTCCACCTGAAAGATGTCTGACCGTCCTTCTGTGGTAGTCAGACAGTCCCGCAAACTCGAGCAGCTGCGCTGAACGCTCTTTGATCTGTTTGCGAGGCATATAATAAAGGCGCCCCTGATATTCCATGACTTCATCCATGGTCATATCCTGGCGCATCGAATATTCCTGTGTTATAACGGCAAGCTTACGCTTCTGTTCAGAAGCTGCTCTGGTCAGCTTAGTGCCGTCGATATATATTTCGCCCGAACTCGGAAGCAGCACGGTAGACATCATGCTGATCGTCGTGGTCTTGCCGGCTCCGTTCGGTCCGAGCAATCCAAAGAACTCCCCCGTTTTTATTTCAAAGGAGAGTCCGTCGACAGCGGTGAAATCACCGAATTTCTTTGTCAGTCCGCGCAGTTCGATCATCAGATGCTGCTTTCCTTTTTTTCCTTGGCGATTATAAGAGTAAAGTAGCCTGCGTCATCAGGTATCTCATCAACTGATCTGTATAGTTTCTCGTTCTCCATGCTGCAGTTTTCAGCGGCAATTACATCATAACCTGATGATGAAAGCATTTTCTTTACCTCAGGCATCCTGCTCGCTGACTTCATGAGAACATAATTCCCCGGCCATTCCAGAGCTCCCTTATGTGTATTATGAAGAGCAGGCATCACATGCAGTGACTCGTTCCACTCTGTGAGCGATGTTCCCATCCTTGCCGCAGCCGCGCAGAACGATGGGATGCCGCTGACCAGCTCCACATCATAACCGTCTGCCTCAAGTATATGCTGTATATAGCTGAAAGTGCAATAAATCGTCGAGTCGCCCAGAGTAAGGTAAACAACATTGCAGCCGGAATCAAGATAGCTCTCTATCAATGCCGCCGCCTTTGCATGGCTCTCTTTTACGACAGACCTGTCTTTCACCATAGGCATATAGACAGGAACCAGTTCCTTCGAAGCAAGCTCCGGTACAGCCTGTACCGCTATCTTATAGGCTACAGCATCCTGAGGCACTTTTCCCGGTACAGCTATCACGTCATTCTCACGGATAAGTCTGCAGGCTTTCAGCGTCATCAGCTCCGGATCTCCCGGGCCAACACCTACTCCATAGGCAATACCTCTCCGTTTTTTATCGTCCATGTATATTCTCCTGTCTTTACCTGCTTAGCCTTTGCTTGCCTGCATCAGTCTGTCTGCAAGGGATGTAAGCGTGGCTTCTTCGGATATCCATACCCTCATGCCGTATTTTTCTGCTTCCGCGGCAGTCATTGCTCCTATGCATACAGCCTTTACCGCGGAGTGATCCATGTCAGGATATGCACTGACAAAGCCTCTTACTCCCGAAGCACTCGTAAACAGTGCAAAAGTCTTCGGATCAGCAAGCTCCTTCGAAGCGTCGAACCACTCTGCTGCATGGTACACGGTATCATATGTGGCTATGTCATCGATGATAACATCTCCGGATTTTGAAAGTTCTTCATTAAGGGCTTTATTTCCGATGCTTGCCCTTGGTATGAGCACGCGGTCTCCCGTCCTGAGCAGCCTGCTGAGTTCAGCTCCCAGAGTGCGTCCATCATATTTTGACGGAATCATATCTGAATGCAGACCCCTTTTTGCCAGCTCTGCTTCTGTCCCTTTACCGATCACAGCTATCCTGCATCCAGCGAGGGCTCTTACGTCGGCAGTCTTCATGAGTTCGTCAAAGAATACTCTGACACCGCTGGGACTTGTAAATACGATCCAGTTGTATCTGCCTTCCGCAAGAATTCTGATCGCATCTTTCAGCCTGTCGCTATCATATATAGGTTCTATGCCTATTACAGGAACCTCTATAACTTCTGCACCCTTCTTACGGAGCATTGAGGCAAGTCCCGAAGAAAGTTCCTTAGGCCTTGTGACTACGGCTCTGACACCGTTCAGCGGCAGACTGTCACGCCATTTTAACCGTTCTGCCAGGCCTGCTGTATTTCCTATGACGATCACGGCCGGCGCTTCTGCATGTCCGGTCTTCGCGGTCTCTTCCAGATGAGCCAGATCAGTGATCAGCACTCTCTGGGATGAAGTCGTACCCTTCTCCACAATAGCAGCAGGAGTGTCTCCGTCCATACCGCCGCTGAGAAGGCCGTTCATTATTATGTCGATCGTGGACATGCCCATCAGGAATACCAGCGTGTTGCCTGTCTCTGCGAGGGCTTTGAAGTTTATGTCAAGAGCACCATTGCTTCTCCTGTGTCCGGTTATGACCGAAACCCCTCTGCAGAAGTCCCTGTGTGTCACCGGTATGCCTGCATATGCGGGAGCCGCAAAAGCACTTGTTACTCCGGGCACTATCTCGAAATCGATTCCATTCTGTACCAGAAGTTCCAGCTCTTCGCCTCCGCGTCCGAAAAGGAAAGGATCTCCGCCTTTGAGCCTGACTACTTTTTTGCCTTCGAGAGCTTTCTCAAGCAGAAGAGCGTTTATCTCCTCCTGTTTCATGGTGTGATTGCCTGCCCGCTTTCCAACGTATATCAGCTCAGCCCCTTCAGGCATGAGTGACATCATTCCGCCCCTGACGAGCGCGTCATAAACGACCACATCCGCGTCAGCAAGCACCTCTCTGCCCTTCAGAGTAATGAGTGACACTTCTCCCGGGCCTGCTCCGACAAGCCAAACCTTGCCTTTTCCTTTGTTAACACATACGTTATTATCGTTCATTTTTTATCATCCTGTCTGCCAGCTCTTTTCCGAGTACCTCTGCGTCTGATGCCGGGCCGCAGATGCTGTCTTTTAGCACTGTCTGTCTCTCAGCATCGTATCTCAGGGCCATTATCATTATCTGATCGCCGCTGATCTGTGCAAAAGCTGTGTCAGGCGAACCGCAGTCCGCGCCAATCGCTTTCACATACGCGCGTTCAGCAAGCGCGCATCTCCTGGCATCATTGTCATTTATTCTCTCAATAAGAGCGCTGTCCGCGCCGGCTCTTGTCTGAATGCCGAGCACTCCCTGGCAAGCAGCCGGGATCATCTCCTCCGGACTGAAATATCTGCTTATCCTATCCCCGAGGCCAAGCCTTTTAAGTCCGGCAGCTGCAAGCACCAATGCTGAATATTGGCCCTCATCAAGTTTGCGCAGGCGGGTCTCCACATTGCCTCTTACAGGTGCAGTCGTTACACCGGGCATAAGTTCCTTTATCTGAAGTGACCGCCTCAGGCTAGAAGTACCGACAGGAAGTGACAGATCCACATCCGTTTTACCCATAGGAAGAACAAGCACGTCTCTCGGGTCTTCCCTGTGCGAAAAAGCTGCGAGGGGAAGGTCTTTGGGAATGACTCCCGGAAGATCCTTGAGGCTGTGTACAGTGACGTCAACTTCTCCGGCTCTCAGTGCTTCATCGAGTTCCTTCACGAAAAGGCCCTTTCCTCCGATCTGATCAAGCGTCCTGTCGAGTATCCTGTCACCGGTAGTCTTCATTGTTACCAGTTCAGCCTTCACATCCGGACAGGCTGCTTCTATCTGCCTCATGACTATCTCAGACTGTATCACTGCAAGCCTGCTGGCTCTGCTTCCTACTCTTATTGTTTTTTTTACACTTTTTTCGTCCGCCATTTTGCTGTTTTAACCTATCCTGCCTTCTTTGATAAATCCGGCAAGCTCTTCCGCAAAATATGTCTCGTACATCTGTGCTCCGGCTCGGAATGCACCCACTGCCATCTCGCAGATAATTGAGTCTTCATCTATCCATCCGTTCGCAGCCGCAGCCTTGACCATAGCATATTCACCGCTGACACTGTAAGCTGCCACTGGTACATTCACTGTGTCCCTTACCTCACGGATCATGTCAAGGTAAGGCATAGCCGGTTTTACCATAATGATGTCTGCCCCTTCCGCGACATCGAGCAGAGCCTCTTTGATACCTTCTCTTCTGTTGTGGTAATCCATCTGATAGCTTTTTCTGTCGCCGAACGCCGGAGCAGACCCCGCTGCTTCACGGAACGGTCCGTAGAACGACGATGCATATTTGACAGCATACGACATCAGCGGCGTGTTGGAGAATCCCTCTGCGTCAAGGGCTTCCCTGATGGCTTTGACTCTTCCGTCCATCATGTCTGAAGGAGCTACCATGTCAGATCCGGCTTTTACCTGTGAAACAGCCACTTTCTGCAGAAGCTCAAGCGTGCTGTCATTATCGACATCGTAGTGTCCGCAGCATTCATGAAGCATGCCGCAGTGACCATGTGAAGTGTACTCGCACAGGCAGACATCCGTGATGACATACATCTCAGGATAATGTTCCTTTATGTGGGAAACAGCCCGCTGGATAATGCCGTCCTCTGCATACGCCTGTGTACCGAGTTCATCCTTGTGCTCAGGTATGCCGAAGAGCATGATGCTGCTCACACCGGCTTTCAGAAGGCTTTCTATCCTGCCGTCAGTCATGTCGACAGTATATCTGTTCTGTCCCGGAAGAGCTTTTATCTCCTCTATCCTGCCGCTTCCGTCTGTCACGAACATAGGATAGATAAGTGATGACGCATCCACTCTTGTTTCTCTTACCATTTTACGCAGACCGGGTGTCGAACGCAGTCTGCGCGGTCTTTCAATCATTTGCATTTTCTGATTCCTCGTTAACTATATTATTTCAGGTCGATAATGTTATCTCCCGTCCCTTTCCTTTAATCTCATTACTACTTTGTCATAGTTTTCAGCCCTGTGCGGGAAAGTGCAGCCCGTACAGACCTTTATGCTTCTGCCGTTTTTCTCCTTATAAGCAGGATTCCCCGGGCAATCATCAAGATGATAGAGCGGACAGTAGCAGAAGAGACAGTTTATCTCTTCAATACCCTCATGACATGGATAGTATTCACAATCTCTGTTTGCGAAAAAACGGTTTGAATTTTCCATCTTTCCTCTTCTTTCTATACTCATTCATGGCATCAGCGAACCTTTCGATCAGCTGCGGGCATGACGGATACCAAAGGTGCGGATATCCCCAGACATGATCACTGTCTGCATGAATGCATTCCCAGCTGGTGCCGCTGCCCGGCTTTTCGGCCATGGCATCATTTCCGTTATTGCTGCTGTCGAAGTAGTGGAATTCGTGGGCTTTTACGTTCAGCCCGCTGAGCAGTGTATTTTCCTTTTCGCCTCTTACCTCTACATATCCGAATCTCCGGAGCCTTCCTGTCCATGCGCTTCTTCCCCTGATAACACCTGACATGCTATAGACATTGCCCTCCTTGTCCTCCAGCTCATCGAGGAGATACATGAATCCTCCGCATTCCGCAAAGCTCGGCATTCCTGATCCGATTGCCTCTTTTACAGAGCGGAGCATACCCGTATTGGCACTCAGATCTGCTGCATGCAGTTCAGGATATCCGCCGCCGAGCAGCAGCCCGTCTGCATCTTCCGGTATATGGCTGTCATGAAGAGGAGAGAATTCCTTTATCCTTATGCCGGCATTTCTGAGCATTCTGAAATTTTCTTCATAGTAGAAACAGAACGCCTCATCTCTTGCCACTGCCAGGCATGGTCCGTCATTTACAGCGGTTGACGCTTCACAGCAGGTATTCCCTGCTTCAATTTCCGGAGCTCCTTGCATTATCTCCAGAAGAGCATCCATATCCAGATTCTCTTCTATAAGATCGGCTGCATGGCTGAGCTGCATCCTCAGATCAGCTATATCCTGCGGCATCATCAGCCCCAGGTGCCTGCTCTCAAGGTTGATATCTTTACTTGCAGGTATGCCTCCCAGAAGTATCACTTTGCTTCCATGGCCGGCAGATATCGTGTTCAGCACATCTCGGATCAGCGGTTCAGTCTGTCTGAAATACCCTTCAGATATCCTGTTTAGTACAATGCCTTTTATAAGAGAATCTCTGTCGTCAAGCAGTATGCCCTTTATGACCGACAGCATGGTCTGTCCCATGCCCTTTACATCGATAACGAGTATCACCGGTATTGATGCGGCTGATGCGGCATCATAGCAGGAGCCTCTTCCCTGCATTCCGCTGATACCATCATATATACCCATCACGCCTTCTATAACTGCAGCCTCCGATCCGCAGTCTGCGAGGGTCTTCCTGATCTCCTCATCTGTCGAGAAGAAGGTGTCGAGATTTCCTCCCGGTATTCCAAGCACGCTCCTGTGGAACATCGGATCTATGTAATCCGGTCCGCATTTATATGCTCTTACATCGATATCTCTTCGTTTCAGTGCTTCCAGGATCCCGCATGTTATAAGAGTTTTTCCGCTGCCGCTTTTAGGCGCGGCTATCATCACCCGGGGCAGCTTCATGACTTGCCTCCCATGGTGAACGAAGCTATCATTACAGGGTTTTCAGCAGTCATAAGGTGGTAGTTCCCAAGTTCCCTGGATCTGCTTACCGATATCTGCTCTACCGACAGCTCACTTATCCGAAAGTCCTTAAGCGTGCTCTGTATTTCGGCAATCGTCTCAAGACTCACGGCATTTATGACAATACGCATGCGACCGGCTTTTTCATTAAGCACTGTAAGTATCTCCCTCAGCTCTCCTGAACTACCACCGATAAAAGCGTGTGTCGGCGGCTCGAGCCCCTCTAATGCTTCCGGTGCTGTCCCCTGAACTATCTGTATGTTCGCGAGGCCGAATTTTGCAGCATTCTGCCCGATCAGACTGCAGGCCTCCTCTTTCTTTTCTATCGCGTATACTTTGATGCTGCTGTCCTGGGCAGCGATCTCGCATGCTACCGAACCTGTGCCGCTTCCTATGTCATATACAACGGCTCCCTCTGTAAGGCCGAGCTTCATGACGCTGAGATGTCTGATATTCTCCTTCGTCATAGGCACCTTGCCCCTGATCATATCCTCGTCACTGAATAACGGAAGAACCTGTCTGGCCGCCGGTTTGCTGTTTATCACTAATGCAGTGTACAAGCCCTGTTCATTCACCTTGCTGCAGTCTTCTGCACGTATGATCCCGACTATTTCCTCAGGATATGACATCTGATATCCCAGTATTATGGTGACATCATTCAAACTGTTTTCCGTAAGCAGCCTGCCCATCAGCTTAACGTCATCTGCTCCTGACAGCAGAACGAATGTCTTTTCATTGTATCTGACTGAGCTCAGCAGTTCTGTCGCTGCCCTTTTATCTCCTGAGCAGCCGTGTATGCTTACAAGCTTCGCATCCTGATAGCTCACGCCTGCCTTCGCAGCAAGGAAGGCAAACGAAGATATTCCCGGGTGGACCTTTACATTGCATTCCATGCCTGATCCATATGCCCACTCCCTCAGTGCCGGAGCAAGCTTTTCCGCTCCGCTGTAGAACCCGGTATCTCCGGAAAACAGTACTGCAGCTCTTTCAGGTATCTCCCTTTCGAGGACAGGAATAATGTCCTCAGCCCTGTAAAAAGGATATGCCCTGCGGCCTCCATATGCCTCTACCATGCGTGAAGCGCCGAACAGTATATCTGCCTTTTCTATAGAATCTGCCGCATCAGCAGTCAGAAGGTCCTTTTCTCCCGGACCTATGCCAACCAGATCTATCGTCATGCGGTTCCTTATGCCGAAGTATTCTGCAAGCACCTTATTGACGGACAGCCCTGTCTCCTCGGAAGGGCGTCCAATCATATAAACCGGAATGCCCGCTTTTGCAGCTGCTTTTATTTTGTCGGGCGCGCCGCCGGCTGATCCGCTGGATTTCGTTACAAGCGTCCTGATATCGAACTGACGGATCAGCGCCAGATCAGTTTCCAGGCTGAACGGGCCCTGCATCGCGATAATATGCTTGCCGCTGAGGCCTGCTTCTTCACAAAGAGATATGCTCTCATGCGAAGGCAGCACCCTCGCGTACAGCCTGCTTCTAACGCTTTCATCAGCTGCGTATGTGCTGAGCTCCTTGCTTCCGGTAGTCAGGAGAATGTTTCCCTCTGTTTCTGCAAGTGCCTCCGCACATTCAGCTGCGCTTTCAAATAAATGCATATCTGCACCCTTCGGAAACAGCTCGCTGTCTGTGTCCCTGATTATCCTCACGTACTCCTTGTCTGCCGCCAGGCATGCCGTCAGGATGTTATGCGAAACATCTGCAGCATATGGATGAGTTGCGTCGAAAACCTTATCCGCTTCATATTTCATAAGGTCGTACATCTCCAGTGCAGTCATGCGGCCTGTGCGCACATCAGCCAGCCCGCTTGGCTCCATGACAAGCTCACCGTACCCGGTAGCCACACAAACGATATGTGCTATACCTGATGCAGTCAGCTTTTCAGAGAGTGTTCTTCCTTCTGTTGTGCCTGAAAATATAAGAGGTTTTTTCATATGCGGTATCCCCTTGGTGTGATCAGTCTGCCATCTGTTATGCGGCTCTGAGAGTTTCCTATGAAGACTGTCGTGAACATGTCCACTTCTGTGTTTCTTAGCTCTGCCAGAGTGCATGTATGAAACTCTTCTCCGTCCCTGCCAATACTGCGTACATATCCGCATGCTCTTCCGGGCTCCGCTGTTTCGAGAAGTATGTCGCATGCCTTCTGAAGATAATCGTGCCTCTTTTTGCTTGAAGGGTTGTAGATCGCGATAGCAAAGTCTCCCACTGCAGCCGCTCTGAGCCTCCTTTCGATAAGCTCCCACGGAGTGAGCAGATCTGACAGGCTTATGACGCAGAAGTCGTGATTGAGCGGCGCTCCAAGGACAGCTGCTCCGCTCGAGGCTGCTGTGATCCCCGGTATCACTTCTATTTCCACATCAGCAGCGTCTTTTCCGAGTTCTTCTTTTATCTCGAACATGAGTGATGCCATGCCATAGATGCCTGCGTCTCCGCTGCAGACCATGGCCACTTTTTTACCTTTTGCTGCTTCCGCGAAAGCAAGTCTGCAGCGCTCAGTCTCCTGTTTCATTGGAGTTGAGAGAAATTCTTTGCCTGCAAATCTCTCCCCAAGCAGTTCCAGATATACTGTGTATCCGACAATTACATCAGCAGCATCAAGCATATGAAGTGCCTGCTGTGTCATCATTGATTCCTTGCCGGGACCCATGCCTACTACTGCTATGTATCCCTTGCTGTTGTTTTTTATCTCCATAACGTCTGCCTTTATCTTTTTCTCTCCGCGACCGCAATAGTCATGCCGTCACGTGCAGTCTTTTTTACTTTTATCCGGGAGCCAATGCCGGCGGCAAGCACTGCCGCCCGCTCGCATACGTTGTCCACTCCGACCTTTTCCATCACTGTATCGGAATGGCTGAACTCGCCTTCTGCCCTTGCCAGCAATCCGGCATCAAATGTGATAAGAGGCATACGCCATACCTCAGACAGGCG
>CACZGY010000054.1 GCA_902780815.1 uncultured Eubacteriales bacterium | reverse complement strand
AAGATGTGGCTTTATAAATCGACACAAAAAACTGCAGGCGGAATCAACCGTCTGCAGTAATGCTCTTGCATGGTTATTCGTATTTGCACAGTATTGCCGAGCCGTGGAGTATTGTGCGGCCGGTCGCCGGATCGCTCTCTACTCTCAGTCTGCCTGCAGGCTCATCGAATGTGACATCCACCGGCGATCCGGCTTTTGCGGCAAGGTACATTCCTGCCGCCGCGCTCCCGCTCGCGCAGGAATTCTCCCAGAACATAGTGTCGGCTCCAGGTACGTATACGAGCGGTGTCATCGGCCGGAGCGCGGCGCCTTCACCCAGGAACATCATTCCCAGGCAGTCAGCTCCGAGCACGCCGCACCACTGTCTCAGCAGTGTTTCTGCAAGTGCTTTGTCTTCCTTTACCCCGAAGAAGCCTGAATCCGGTTCAACGATTATGTGGCTTATGCCTTCCATTTCCACTACCGGAAGTGAAAGGATGGCACTGATACCATCAGTGCCTCCATCTTCCAGGATGCCGGAGGCACCGGCAGGATCTGAAGGCATGAGGTTTATCATTCTGATGCCGCGTGCCGGAGGCATCAAGACGGCCGCGCTGAAAGCAAGGGCGGCCTGCCTCTCGAGGCTGACGGTGAATGGCGCGGATATGCCCCATACTTTTACCGGAACCGCGCCCTCCTGCAGGCCGCTGCGGACCGCAAAAAGCGCGGCCGCGCACATGGTGGCGTTGCCGCAGAATTCTCCTCCTGCCATCCTGAGGCTTACAAGTGCGCCGCCTTCCGCGGCTGCCGTTTTATCCGCATAAGTAATGAAGCCGACCTGCTCAACGTCAGGCTCCAGCTCCATTATCCGTGCTGCGGCCGCCGGCTGGTCCGCGATATCCACCGCGGTCTCAACCAGCGCCGTTATATTTCCTGTCGGGTCAAATATGCAATACCGAATGTCTTCCATTATCTCTCAAATACGCGCAGGAACTGCTTTGTTCTCTCCTCCTGCGGGTTGTCAAATACATCACGCGGATCGCCCTGTTCCACTATGACTCCGCCGTCCATGAAAAGGACACGGTTGCTGACCGCCTTTGCGAAAGGCATCTCATGTGTTACGACCACCATGGTCATCTTCTCTTCAGCAAGCTGGCGAATTACCTTAAGCACTTCTCCGGTCAGCTCAGGGTCGAGCGCCGATGTAGGCTCGTCGAAGAACAGGATTTCCGGTTTCATTGCCATCGCCCGCGCAATAGCAACTCTCTGCTGCTGGCCTCCCGAAAGCTGGAACGGATACGCATTAGCCTTATCCTCAATTCCCATCTTGCGCAGAAGATCCATCGCTGTCGCCTCTGCCTCCTCGCGGCTTATACCCTGCACGTGCATTGGCGCATCGATAAGATTCTTAAGGATGCTGTAGTGCGGAAAAAGATTGAACTGCTGGAAAACCAGTCCGCAGTATTTTCTGAAGTGCTTGAGCTCATGCGGTCCTACATAGACCGCATTGCCGCTTCCATCGGTATGCGCCGCGGTCTCTCCCATATATATGATCTCCCCGCCGTCAATGGTCTCAAGGAATGTCGCACACCTGAGCAGCGTCGATTTGCCGGAGCCCGATGGTCCGATTATGCTGACCACTTCACCGTGGTCTACGCCGAAGCTGATATCTTTGAGAACCTCGAGTCCGTCGAAGTTCTTACTGATGTTTTTCATTTCTAAAATCATGCTGCCTGCCTCCTACTTGTAGTAATCCATCGATTTCTCGATCCTCGCCATTACGATCTCCACCACGTAGTTGGCTACGAAGTAAAAGACTCCGGCAATGAGGAAAGGCATGAATGATGTCTGGGAAGCCGATATCTGCTTGGCCAGCGAGAACACTTCCTGATATGCCAGCGTGAACGCGAGTGAAGTGTCCTTGACCAGTGTGATCACCTCGTTGGTGACCGACGGCATGATGATCTTAACGACCTGCGGAAGTATTATGCGCATGAATGTCTGGAACTTAGTGAAGCCCAGCACCTCTGCTGCCTCGTACTGGCCGGCCGGTATGGATTCGATGCCGCCACGGTATATCTCCGCGAAGTAAGCTGCGTAATTCAGCACAAAACCGACGATGATCGCCGGGAATCTCCAGTTGCCGATATTCCAGCCAAAAAGATAATACGGCCCGAAATACCAGACCAGAAGCTGCAGCATCAGCGGGGTGCCGCGCATTATTGATATGTATGCTTTTATGAAGCCGCGCACCGGTGCAAATCTTGACTTGCGCAGGAGGGCAACTATCATTCCAAGCGGCAGGGATCCGATGAGTGTAAGCGCGAAGATCAGAAATGTCTTCCACATGCCCGAACTCATCGTCGATAACATTGTTGAAAAGGTCATGATTCTCCTTGACACAGCAGGCGCTTATATAGTGCTCATCGGGCAATCCGCCGGCCGCACTATATAAGCGCCCCACTGTTTTGTATTTATTACGTTATTATTTGCCGAGTGTTATATATTCTTCGATTTCAGGATAGTTTGCAGCTATCTTTGCTACTGTTCCGTCTGCAGCAAGTGCTTCGAGTGCTACGTTGACCAGATCACAAAGTTCCTGATCATCCTTGCGGAATCCGATACCATACTGCTCGCTTCCGAGGTTCTCCTCGAGGCAGACCAGACTGTCATCTTTCGCCATAGCTTCCTGCGCTCTTGTAACGTCTACTGCAACTGCATCGATAGCACCTGCATTAAGGTCTGTGATCGCGATCGTATATGTGTCATATACATTGAGATCAGCGAAAGTCTCCATGAGTTCCTTCTGGCCTTCTTCGTCATTAAGGAGCTCATATGCCGAAGTTGCTGTCTGGACTCCTACCTTTTTGCCTGCAAGATCAGCCAGCGTAGCGATGCCGGAATCCTTCTTTACCATTATCTTCTGAGTGTTGTCTGAGTATGGCTCACTCCAGAGATAATCATCTTCACGTCCGTTGATAGTGAAGCCGGACCAGATGCAGTCGCAGCTTCCTGCGTTCAGCTCAGCATCCTTTGCATCCCAGTTGAACGGAACTGCCTCATACTCCCATCCGTAGAAGTCGCAGACTGCCTTTGCCATCTCAACGTCGAATCCGCCGTTCTCGCCGTTGTCATCTACGAATGAATACGGTCTGTAATCAAGATCAAAACCATGCTTAAATACGAAGCCTTCACCGTACTTTGAATCTGATGAGCCCTCATCACTGCCGCCACCGCCGCAGGCTGTCAGAACTGCCATCGTGAAGATCATCGCGAATACAAGCATAAGTGCTGTTAATCTCTTTTTCATAATCCTTAGTCCTTTCCTATTGTAACGATTTGCTTTTTCTTTATTATGTTTTGTTACTCTTTATTTGCTTTAGCCTGCTAAAGTGCTAAATTGACAAAGCAATAATAGCATTCACACTCCTTACGGTCAAGCAGAATTACTGTTTTCTTACAAATACATTGCCTGTACATTGCCGGCTGTCAGATCTGCCGTAATTGCAGCAATAAAAAAGCTGCACTTACGGGAGAATCATCTCCGTTCATGCAGCTATTAGGTCAGCTGATTATGCTTCCGGCAGCTTGGTCACATCGATCCATGCGATGGAGCGCGATACCTCGAACAGCTCATCCGGCGTGAATTCTGCGGCAGAGTTTGAAGAGCCGCAGGCCGGGAATACCGTCTTGAATCTCTTCATCGATTCGTCGCAGTAGATCCTGACATCATCGCGTGAGACTCCGAAAGCGCACACTCCGCCGATCTCGTGATTAGTATACTCAGGAACCTCTTCCGGCGAGAGCATCTTTGCCTTTTCACCGAAGTAGTCCTTGTACTTCTTGTTGTCGACTCTGGCATCGCCGGCTGCCTGCACTAGGATGCCGGTGCCGTCCTTGAGCTTGAAGCTCAGCGTCTTGCAGATGCGTGCCGGCTCAACACCGACTGCCTTTGCTGCCAGTTCTACTGTTGCGCTGGAAACATCAAATTCTCTTATTCGATCGGCCATACCGACCGAGTCCAGATATGCGCGTGCTATTTCTATTGACATAATATCTCCTGTCCGGACATATGTCCTTATACCCTTATGAAAGTCGCGGCAGCGCTTCCGCAACGGTGCCGCGGCTGTTTTGCTAAATACTTTAAGCGGCTGCTTTTTTATTCTTGCCGCGCATTGCGACTGTCATCACGATACCGATCACCAGACCGATCAGGGCAGGAACCACCCAGCCGAGTCCGATGTCAAAGAGCGGGAATACTTTGTGTCCGAGCTCTGTCATTGCGGAGATGTGCAGTGAGTTCTGGATACCTGCAGGCAGTGTCTTGCAGAAGTCGAAGACTGCCGGTATGAAGGCTCCGAGAGTCACCCATCCGTAAACGTATTTGCTCTTGCCGAATGCCTTCTCGCAAAGCGCCATGATAATGAGTACCGTAACGAGCGGATAGAGAAGCATCAGCACAGGAACTGCGTAGTTGATGATCGCTGTAAGTCCTACGTTCGAAACGATGAAAGAGAACAGAGTGAAGAACATCGCCCAGCCTCTGTAGTTGAGCTTGCCCGGCACCAGTTTTACGAACATCTCACCGCAGCTTGTTACCAGTCCGATCGCCGTCTTGAGGCAGGCGAATGTGATGGTCAGCGCGAGCACAATGCTTCCTATGCTTCCGAGGTAATGGCTCGAGATCTGTGTGAGCGCGATACCGCCGTTGTCGGATACTTCGAAGAGTCCCCTTGACTGCGCACCCATTATGATGGTGAGCGTGTAGATGATGAACATCAGTATGCCCGCGAACACTCCTGCCTTAAGGGTCTCTCTTGCAACATCGTTGTCCTTGTTTACTCCGAGATCTCTTACGACATTGATTATGACGATTCCGAATGCGAGTCCTGCGATAGCATCCATCGTGCCATATCCTTCTATGAGTCCGTTAAATAAAGCCCCGTTCTGATAAGCGTCTACCGGTGCTACTTCAGACATTGATGCGCCCGGGTGGATCATCGCCACTAATACGAGGACGCCAAGGAACAGCAGGAAGAGCGGATTGATGACACGCCCTATCCACGTTGTGATCTTTCCCGGTCTGAGCGAGAAATACATTACAAATGCGAAGAATATGAATGTGAAAATGAGCTGCCACAGCCTGAAATGTGACTCGCCCACTATAGGCGCAAGGCCTGTGGTGAACGATACAGACGCACATCTCGGGATCGCGAAAAACGGTCCTATTGTGAGGTAAAGAATAGCTGTAAACACTCTTCCGTACCAGCCCGAAACCTTGCTCGAAAGCTCCATAAGGTTATCGCTGTGTGTATTTCCGATAGCCGCTACTGCAAGGATCGGGATCGTTACAGCAGTAATGCAGAATCCGATTATAGCCGGCCATGAATTGCTGCCTGCCATCTGTCCCAGGTGAACCGGGAATATAAGGTTTCCGGCTCCGAAGAACATTCCGAACAGCGTACTTGCCACGACGATGGTCTCTTTCATCGTCAGTTTTCTTTTCATAATTCTCTTCTCCCTTCTACAGCTTTGAGAAGTGTTACTTCATCAGCATACTCGAGATCTCCTCCGACCGGTATGCCGTGCGCTATCCTTGTCACCTTGATGCCTGCCGGCTTCAGCAGCCTCGCGATATACATCGCGGTGGCCTCTCCCTCGATGTTAGGATTTGTAGCTATGATGACTTCCTCTACATCGCTGTCTCCCTGCAGCCTTTCTATAAGGCTCTTCAGGTTTATGTCTGCAGGCCCAATACCCTCTGCAGGAGATATCGCTCCGTGCAGCACATGGTACGTGCCTTTATACTCACGTATACGCTCCATCGCCATGACATCCTGAGGTGTCTCAACAACACAGATGACGGTCCTGTCTCTTGACCCGTCCGAGCATATGCCGCAGACATCCTTATCGGTAAGATTTCCGCACACACTGCAGTAGTGCAGCGACTTCTTTGCCTCCACGATCGACTCGGCAAGCGCCTCCGCCTCGCGGTCGGTCAGGCTGAGCACATGAAAAGCCAGCCTCTGGGCGGTCTTTCCACCTATGCCCGGAAGCTTTCCCAGCTCATTTATCAGCTTGTTGAGTGAGCGCGGATACTGCTTCATCAGAAGCCAAAGCCTCCGAGTCCGCCGCCCATGCCGCCGAGATTACCTGTTATGCTGTTCATCTCGGACTCCTCGAGCTCTTCTATCTGTCTGATGGCCTCATTGACAGCAGCCATAACGAGGTCCTGAAGCATTTCAACATCATCAGGATCAACAACGTCCTTGTCGATGTTCAGCTTTGTGATCTGCTTTTTGCCGCTGATAGTTACCTCAACAGCACCGCCGCCGGCTGTGGTTGTGATCTCTTTCTGCTCGAGTTCAGTCTGCTTCTGCTCCATCTCAGCCTGCATAGCCTGGAGCTGCTTCAGCTGCTTCTGCATGTCCTTTGCGCCGCCGCCGTTTCTGTTCTTAGGCTTCTTCCCGGCCTTCATTCCTTTACCCATATCATCCTCCTGTATATGTTAGTCCTCGATGACCGGTTCTATGCCGAAAAGATCCAGTATATCTCCGATCACTTCATTCTTATTTATATCGTCGTTGATTATCTTAGCCGTCTCCTCTTCGGAGATGCCCGTGCTGTCTTCAGCTGCGCCGGATTTGGAGATCACTCCGCCTCTCATCGTCACATAGACATCGCTGCCGTAAATGCTCTTTGCTGCCTGAGCTATTTCAGCCGCCTTGTCCTCAGCGAGCCTCAGTTTGCCCGGACTCACGATTACGAGCAGCCTTCCGGCATCGAATTCAGAACCTGCTGAATAACGTCCGACCAGGCTCATGAACGTTCTGTCGTGAGCGGATACCGCTCTGACTATCCTGTCCCACATCTCCTCAGGATTTCCCGGCTGCTCTCTCTGGACTGAAGCTATCATGCCGGCGAGCATCTCTGCCGCGGGTTCCTCTTCTGCCGGAGCTGCAGGATTTGCTGCAGCTTCTGCAGGCCTTGCCGAAGCAGTCTCTCTTTTAGGAACAGGTCTCAGCGGTCTTCTGACCGTCGCCTCTGCTGCATCATCCGGAGATGCGAGCCTCACGGCTGCTGTCTCAAGAAGTATTCGCGGTCTTTCGGAATACCTGCCGAGATTGATGTATTCAGAAATCAACCGGATCGCCTTTTCTATGAATGCCGAATCTGTCTGATCAGCCTGAGCTCTGAGTCTCGAGATGTTTTCTCCCGATGAGCCTACGATGCGCTCGGCTTTTCCTACATATTTGACTATCATGAGGTCGCGCATGTGCTTGAGCCAGTCCTTCATGATCTGTCTCGGATCCTTGCCGCGTCTGATGATCTCATCTATGTATACAAGAGCCTTGCCTGCATCGCCCGCGATCACAGCGCTTGTAAGCGCCAGGAAGAAATCTGCTCCTGCAGCACCCGTGTATTCGAGCACAGCCGCTCTGCTAAGCTCTTTATCGCCTGCCGCAGTACACTGCTCGAGTATGCTCAGCGCATCTCTTACAGATCCGTCAGCCCTTGAAGCGATGGTCGAAAGTGCGTCGACAGTGGCATGTATGCCTCTCTTTGCGCAGATCCTCTTCATGCCCTCCACAAGTTCTTCCTCGGTGACTCTCCTGAAGTTGAGCTGCATGCAGCGCGATCTTATGGTGGATCTCACTTTCTGAGGATCTGTCGTTGCGAGAATGAAGATCGCGTGCTCAGGCGGTTCCTCAAGAGTCTTGAGGAAAGCGTTCTCAGCAGCAGTGCTGAGCATGTGCACCTCGTCGATGATGTACACCTTGTACCTTCCGACTGCCGGAGGATACTTCACCATCTCTATGATGGCTCTTAAATCATCCACACCGTTATTGGATGCGGCATCGAGTTCTATTACATCAACGAACCTGCCCTCGCGTATCGCTTCGCAGTTAGCACACTTTCCGCACGGGAGGTTCACAGCCGGATCACCCGGCTCTCCTTCCATGCAGTTGACCGCTTTTGCGAGTATGCGGGCAGTGCTCGTCTTGCCCGTACCGTGAGTTCCGGCAAATAAATAAGCCTGGCTCACCGTACCTGTCCTGATCTGATTCTGCAGGATCCTGACGATGTGCTTCTGGCCTATTACTTCTTCGAAAACTTCCGGCCTCTCGGCTCTGTATAATGCGGGCTGCATAAGACCTCTTCATCACCGGTGCGGAGCACCTACGCCTACTAAAATAAGCGGGCGGTCAGCTGTACGCAGAGGCTGGTCTGCGGCACACAGGACAGATCGCTTAATGCTGCTACCTCTCGGTCCTGACATGGTTCACGGAGCCCCGTTGCGCAGGGCCCCCGCGCACAGCAGGCCGCCCGCCCGATTTCGCTCTACATTCTAACACAAATTGGCTGACAATGCGAACGCTGATATGATCTTTTTAAATATTTGCTTTTTAAAGCATGATCTCGCTTTTAGCTTTGCTCGTTGCTATCATTTCGTTGAGCTTCTTGGCCGGTCTGTACAGTGCCATTCCAAAGGCAACGGAGAACAGCGCAAACAGCAGGAGTATGCCGAGGCACTTCCAGTATGTATTGCCGTACATGCCTCCTATGCATTCACGCATGGCATCCATCGCATAGCGGAAAGGCATGAACGGATAAAGTGTCCTGAATATGCCAGGAAGCACTTCGACCGGATATGTACCGCCGGAGCCGGCAACCTGGAGCACCAGGATTATGACACCCGCTCCGAGCCCTATGTTATCAAGAGCAAACACCAATGCGTAATTTATCATCATAAAGACGATGCTGTTGATAAGAGCAGCCAGCACGAATCTCAGCGGCGCCAGGCACTGTATGCGTACATACAGCAGGTCCCCTGCAGAAACCACGAGCGCCTGCGCTATTCCTACCAGCAGGTAAAGCCCGAGTCTTCCGAAATAGCTCTCGTGAAGCCTGAGGTCTGTAAGGTCATTTCTCTTCTTCACTTTCACCTTTATGAGTACGGCTGTCAGCAGAGCACCCACCCACTGTGCAAGCACTGTGTAGAACGGCGCCATTGACGAGCCGTAGTTTTCTATAGACCAGAATACTTCCTTGTCCATACCTACCGGGTTGGCGAGATATTCCGCTACTGCCGCCTCGTCGTTCTCCATCAGATCGCTCAGCTCCTGCAGCAGGTCGTTGCCCGATGCATTCATGAGGACATCGCTCAGCGAGCCGGTCCCGTCCTGCAGCGATTTAAGATTCGATGAAGTAGTGTTGATGCTCGCCTTGAGATGTGACAGAGACTTGCCGTATGATCCGAGATTACTGCTCAGTGATGAGAGCCCTTTGTCTGCGCCTTGCATAATCTTGCGGAAATCCGACAGCGATGTTCTTGTATTATTCAGAGCATTCTCAAGGTTGCCGTCTATGTCGGTCCTGATCTGCTCTAGGATCTGATCCGTCTGCTTTATTGCCTTGTTGTTGTCTTCCGCGATCTTTTTCAGTATAGGTTCGCGCTCGGTGTATTCCATGCCTTTATCCAGCTGC
>CACZGY010000053.1:9583-10386 GCA_902780815.1 uncultured Eubacteriales bacterium | reverse complement strand
TACTTACCGAATCCCAGGTTGCTGCAGTCTGTCGGTTTTTGTTTTGGTGTTGTTGTTCTTGTTACCGGAAAACTATAATCCATTTCTTGTTCCTCCTTCATTACTTTTCACCAAACAGCAGCAATCCATAGTTAGGAAGCGGCCAGTACTTTTTGGATGTGAGTTTTTCCGCTGCATCGCTGTCTTCTCTGAGTCTGCTCATTTCCGGAAGCAACTTGTCGCGAATGACCTCAGCATCGCGGAAATAGTCCTCGTCACTGAGTGAATCGAGCACGCTTACCATTCTCTGCACGCCGCTGTATATCCTGTCTGTCCTCATAGACAGCTCAGTGATTATCTCCTTCTCAAAGCAGCACTCGAGATCAGGTATAGCCCTCTTCTTCTCGTTCAGATTTGCTGACAGCTCTGCTGTATAGCTCTCCACAGCCGGTGCTATCCTCTTTATCACCATGGATCTCATCGTCCTGGCTTCTATGCATATGGTCTTGCAGTAGTTCTCAAGCATGACCTCGCATCTTGACTCGAGTTCCGATCTGCTGAACACCCCATGCTTTTCCAGCATATCCACATTCTTCTCATCAAGAAGATGAGGCACACAGTCAGGAGTCGTCCTGTAATTGGACAGTTTCCTCTTTTCTGCTTCTCTCAGCCACTCATCTTCATATCCGTTGCCGTTGAAAATGATCCGCTTATGATCACGTACAGTCTCTCTTATCAGTGAATATACGGTCTCATTGAGATTTTCTGCTTTTTCAAGTCTCTCGGCATAGTATTCGAGAGCATCCGCTACTGCACTGTTCAGT
>CACZGY010000053.1:0-9537 GCA_902780815.1 uncultured Eubacteriales bacterium | reverse complement strand
CGGTTTCTGTCAGTATTGTCTCTCCTGAATCTCGGCAGGACTTTTGAGCCGAGCTTCATCAGTACTCCTGCGCTTTCTTCATAAGGAATATCTTCTTCTATCGAGTGCAAAACAGCTGTAAGCTCATCTCCGAGGAATATAGAGATCACTGCAGGCGGAGCTTCATGTGCTCCGAGACGGTGATCATTACTGGCCGAGGCAACAGATATCCTCAGCAGATCCTGATATTCGTCCACAGCTCTTATCACTGCACACAGGAACAAGAGGAACTGCGCATTATCGTGAGGTGTGTCCCCCGGCGCCAGAAGGTTGTCGCCTGAATCAGTGGCAAGCGACCAGTTGTTATGTTTACCGCTGCCGTTCACTCCTTCAAAAGGCTTTTCATGGAGAAGCGCGACAAAACCGTGTCTCTCAGCGACCTTCTTGATCATCTCCATGACGAGCTGGTTCTGGTCGACAGTAACATTTACCTTGGTGTATATACACGCGAGTTCATGCTGCGAAGGAGCTACCTCGTTGTGCTCTGTCTTGGCAAACACGCCAAGTTTCCAGAGCTCCCTGTTGAGCTCTTCCATGAATCGCGATATCTCAGGCTTTATCGCCCCGAAATAGTGGTCATCGAGTTCCTGCCCCTTAGGAGGCATCACTCCGAACAGGGTCCTCCCGGTAAATCTCAGGTCAGGTCTCTTGTCATACAGATCGCGCGGCACCAGAAAGTATTCCTGCTCCGCTCCTGCGACCGCGTATACTCTTCTTACGCTGTCATTTCCCATAAGCCTCAGTACCCGCACGGCCTGACGGTTGAGGGCATCCATCGACCTGAGAAGTGATGTCTTTTCATCCATTGCCTCGCCGCTATACGAACAAAATGCAGTCGGTATGCACAGTGTCTTGTCCCTGATGAACGCATATGACGTCGGATCCCATGCGGTATAGCCTCTTGCTTCAAAAGTGGCTCTCAGACCGCCTGAGGGGAAAGATGATGCATCAGGTTCACCTTTTATAAGTTCCCTGCCGGAAAAATCCATTATTACCCCGCCGTCAGGCGAAGCCTGTATGAAGCTGTCATGCTTCTCGGCAGTCACACCGTTGAGGGGCTGGAACCAATGTGTGAAGTGGGTCGCCCCCTTGGACACAGCCCAGTCTTTCATCGCCTGCGCCACGGCATTAGCCATGTCCTGATTCAGAGGATCACCCTGATTAATCGTCTTGCGCATGGAATGATATACGTCAGCTGGCAGCATGGACCTCATAACTTTGTCATCGAAGACCATCGAGCCGAAATAGTCAGATACTCTACCCAAATTGATACCCCCTCATATTATTAGCCTTGAGCTTTGATACACATGATGACCTGCTCAAATTATGAATTTGTATTTAAATAACATATTTTAAAAATACTGCCTCTCTGATTCAAAATGAAATACATATAGCATTAGCGTTTTTATACTTAAAACATATGAAAAGAGGCTAAGAATCACTCACCAACTCCCGCCTCTTATGTATATTTCAATCCTTACTTATCTTTTTGATCTCCAGATAAGATTTTGTCATATTCGGCCTGCAAACGCCTTTGCCCTTACATCTATGTCAGGAACATCGAGTATGCTGAACGGATCGTTTGCAGTCTCAACCATCGCAAACCTGCCGGGGAGAACGAAGCCTTTGTTAAAATTCAGAGCTCCGATTATTTGCTCCGATACGATATCTCCTCCGCTGTATCCGGATACTACAATAGCATATATACGCTTTTGGCGGAATTCATGAACACGGAAGAGTGCCGTAAGTCTATTGATGAAGGCCGTCAGATGAGCATTGAGAGCGTCATTATAATTAGGGCAAATCATAATAAGTGCATCACATTCAAGCATTGCCGGATATACCTGCTCTGTCATTATTCCACCATAGAAACATCTTCCCTGTTCTCCGTAATGCAAACAGTCTTCATATTTGCAACCTATACAATCCCTGATAGCCCCCTCTCTCAGCGATATTTCGGTGATATCTGCCCGGTGCTCAAGATCTTTTTTCACCTTATCCCACAGGAGAAGCGTATTCGATGTTTTCCTGATGCTGGCATGTACCGCCAATATCTTCTGTTGCTTCCAGCTTATGTTTACATCTGGAAAATTGAATTCAATGATCCTTCTTGTAAGGTCTTTTGCCTGCTGGCGATACACTTCATATGGTTCCACGCCTCTGACACCTGACAATACATGAAAATTACCGAGCGATCCGGTTGCTTCTACCAACGGCTTTCCCGGAAATGTGCATCCGGCCATATTTGCGGAGAAGGCTAACCTCCTTGCCAGAGCCTTAGTAAAAAGTTCACTCCCTCCGTCTACTATAATTCCCCCGACTGATCCCTCCAGGCAGTCAGGATGCTTTCTGAAACCTTCCAGAAGGTGATAGTATTCAGTATTAACTCCGGCCTCTGAAAGGCATATCGCAAACAGCACCCTCTGTCCCTTCATATGAATATTGTCCAGTTCAGAAACTTTTTCAACTACAGTTATATGTACCCCTTCAGATGAGATATCACCAAGAACATAAGAAAGGATGTCATCCATTCTTTCGGTCCTGCTGTCTAACTCACATTTCGGTTTGATTACAAGCAGGCCGGGCTTTTTTGAAGCCTGCCTACTCCCCTTGCTATCTAACATCTAATTACCCTTTTGTTATTACCTTATCTTACAGAGATTGATATATGCCCTTTTTATGCGTTCATATAATGTTTCAGGCAGTGGAATGTCCTCATACTCCCATCCATCTGCGGTCATTCTGTTCCTGATACCAAGAAATGCTCCACACTCCCTGCTGCCGAAGTATATTGACCCGTAATGCCACTCTCCTCTAAGAGTAAGCAATATCGGGATTGCTGCAGATGACAGTGCAGGAGCTATATAAGGCTTGAATCCCAGGTCCCTGACTCGAATATTTGCCTTAACAGCAAGATCAGTGAGGATACATGAAAATTCTTCATCATAATTATCTATGCTGTTTGCAATGACAAGGTCCTTTCCGTGCGGACCATAAGCTCTTCCTTCACTGGCGTACAGTGCCGCCTTTTCCCTCACTTCAGGTGTTACAGATGCACCATCTGACAAAGGATATTCTCCCGATGCTATCCTGTTCGCATAATACTCAGCTCTCTTGTTCATGACGCCTAGTCCGTATCCGTGTATCTGCCAAGGCTCAAGACCGGAGGAATCGAGAAATGCCGCCGCCAGATTGTCTACAGGGTCACTGACTACAGCGATCATGCCTTTATACTCTGCCGTACGGGCAAGCCCGGCATAGTGTGCTATGATTTTCCTGTTGGCCTCCAGTTGTGCCATGCGCACATCTGTAATATCTGACTCCAGCGGAGGTATTCCCTTACTCGCGCAGAAGATCATCAAATCACAGTCAAACAATGTATCCTCGGTTACAATATGGACCGGCGGCAGGCTTTTGATTCCAAAAGGATACCCAACTTGGTTCATTTCCATCTCAAGGCGTTCCAGATTTTCAAGGCGGATATCCATAATTCCGATATCTGAGATAACATCTCCACCAAGCAGGAGCAGTCCTGTCAGCATAGTCATCCCTACATCCCCAAGCGCAAGAATATTCACTTTATTCCAGCCTCCTGGTTTCACCGGGCATCCTGAAACCGGTAAGGCATCAGTTATTTTTAAATCGTCTAGTATTTCATGTATATATTTCATATTATTTCTTCCTGTTAAAAGTCATTCATCCGATTCTGTTTAGCAATTAGATCTGAGCATAAACAGTCTTTTGGTCCTTCGAATCTCGTTCTCGACATAAACTGACGGAGCGATGTGGTCATCGTACTGCAGACCGAATCCAAGCACCGGTCTGCGCGGGTTAGTCAGCACTGCGCCAAGTCTCCTGACTGTCAGCTTCTTTTCAAAAGTACTCTGATACTCTTGCTCCAGAACATGCAGGATATCTGCGGCATTCTCAAGACAGGTTATCGAATACTTTCGCATGCTCTCTGCATCTCCGTCATCTATGAAGCAAGGCTCTGCATATGGCAATATCAGATTTACAGAAGCATTGCCCTCTTTCGCAGGCGCATCCGGCCTTCTCTTTACAGCATACCATCCTGCACCCGCAGCGCTTGCTTCATGGTTTCTCTCATCTGAATGTCCTGTTTTTTTAATGTCCCTGTCATCTTCCGGGTTATCTATGCTGTCGCCTCCGATGAAAGGATAACAGTCACGTTCATTGACCCACATGCTGATTGAAGGAATAAAGTATGCGCCTCGAACATCTCTTCCTCTAAGCCGCATGCTGTCAAGCGCCTTACCTGTAAGAAGACCGACTATAACTTTGCGGACTTCTACATCATGCTTTCTGAGTATAGGATCTATCTTGTTGAGTCTCTGACCTGAATGGAGCAGATCGTCGATGAGCACAACCGGCCTTTCAAAAGACTTTATCGTTCTGGCCTGATCATCAAGTGTCTGGTACCCTCTTGACTCCCTGACATCAAAGCCTTTGAGGTCATTACGAAAATACTTCTCTGTTCTCATGGCTTTAGTGACAGTATTAGGCACCACAATGTCTGCGAGTGCCTTGCCGAAAGGTACAGCAAGATAAGGACCGCGCTTCCTATGCGGGTCAGGTAAGACAGACACTCCGTTCTCTTCCGCTACAAGATCGGCTATCTTGCTGTAGACAGCGCTTGTGTTGAAAGATAGAAGCAGCCTGCCAGGGTATATTTCTCTGAAAGTTCTAAGCAGTTTGGCATGTGCCTTGTCAAAAGCCCTCTGGACCCTCGGATTCTTATTTAGCGGAGATTTTACGACTGTATCGGCATCCTTGAAAATGGCTATAGGGTTCTTCATATCTACTGCATATACCGGATTATCAGCGTCAGAAGAAATATTGACAAACCCCTGATCCATCATTGTCTGTACTGCAAGAGGATCTGCTGCATTTCCGCACACAGGATGGAAAACAGCATAGGTGTAGTCTCTGGCCATAAGAGAAGTCAGCAGTTCTGTCAATAGTATCTGACGTATATATGAAACACGTTCTCCGCCTGAAACAAAAAACGCTCCGATTACAGCTATCTCCCCTCCGGCATTACTTCTTATATGCGATGCGACTTCAATATCTCTGAATTCTTCGAGCAGGTCACTGGTCTTCAGTCTTCTTGCTCCAGCTACAGCTGACAGCCTTCCGTCCGCTGTTTCTATGATGACTTTTCTGAGATCCGGCCTTGTAAGATACTCTATAATCCTTTCCGAATTATCACTTATGCCACCGAGAGCAGAAGAGAAATATCCGCGCTTAGTCATTTCACCCGGATCATATGCTCTGATATTGAGTTCTCTGGCCTCCATTACGTATTTATCTGCCGGTTCCCTGACATACAGGTTCATATCATAAATATAGTTCTGTACAACAGGATCCACCAGACTGGACACATCCCTGCCAAGATCTACATTCTCACGTATTTTAGTAGAGCTGATGTCTTCATAATACTTATCCAACTGCAGCTGCAGCACTTTAGCTGATATAGGGAATCCTTCTCCATCAGCTTCGATACGCTTAGCCTCACGTTCAAAAACTATGTGATTGAAGCCATGAATGGAATTCTCCTGCGGTTTTTTCTTATAAGCAGATGCATTCATTACTACATCAGATCCGACCGCAATATATAGTTCCCTGCCTTCAAACAATTCTCTCAAACACCTTAGATCTGACGGGCTGGCAATATTTACAGATATGTCATCAGGGAATATGTATAATCCCTCTTCATCAGCAACTGACATGGCAAGAATGTTTCTTCTGACCATATGCGGTAATGTCTTTTTGGACCATGAAAACTCATCGATTGCAAGATAAACATCAATTCCCATATCCCTGATCGTAGTTGCGATTGCTTTATGCCCCAGACTGAATGGATCAAAAGTGCCCGGGAAAAACGCTGCAGGCTTCTCTGGCGCAGCAGCCATGTCTCCCTTCTCGGCCCTGTATTCCGAAATGAAACTGTAAACTGCTCCTATCGCTGATGCGTTATTGTAAAAGTCGAGTTCCTCGGCACTTGCCGCCTCAGGAAGGAATGTAAGCAACCTCTTAAAGCAGCATGCAGCCACATCAGCTTTATCATCCAGAGAAAGCATCTCACTTGCAAAAACATGCACGCAGAAAGTTCTAACTGCCTCTCTGGAAATGCCTTTTTTGTAATAAGCGCATCCTTTCATCAGCAGTCCAAGGATCCTGTCTCTTCTCTTTGTTTTTATTCCGTCATCTTCGTCAAAGCCGTATGTACCGTAATTCTCCGTCAGGACAGCTAAAGTATTAAGCGCAGCAGATGCAGTCCTGTCGCTTCCTGAATTGAAGAGTCTTTCAAATTCACCCAGCGTCTCATCAAGCTCTTCAGGAGGCAAGTGCAGCATGACTCTTCCAAGATAGTCCGGGATCATCCCTGAGAATTGATAGTCCTCTATCTCCAGTCCGTTGTAAAGTTCGATAACGAGTTCATTAATCTGATCAGGACCCATCTTCTTTACAACCTCGAGCAATGCTTCGCCGGCGGATTTACGTACAGTCACAGTCTCACTGACTTTGATCATGTTGGAGAAATGCGTAGCTATCTGCATCAATGTTCCATGAGCAGACACGCCTTCAGCCTCCTTACGCAGGATCGAGATGTTCGCCATTTTTATCACCCATGGGATATGGACCTTAAGGTCATCAAGAAAAATAGAAGAAAGTTTCTCATCGGAAATGACCCCGTTATCAATCCTGAGCAGATTTCTTTTGCGGGTATTGTATTCCGGCTCTTCAATAAAGCCATAAGCTCTTTCAACAGCAAGTGTTATAAGATCGGTACTTTGTCCGAACTTATTCCTGACGTTGCTGCAAAAAGATTTGACAGTATTAATAAAACTCTCGCTACATATCAATGGGTCTATTCTGAGCACCGTGATCATAAGAACGGTAAGTTTTTCTTCATCGCAGTTCTCTGCCAGGAGATATCCGGCAAGAATATCCAGATACCTGTGTCTGCAGGATACCTTGCAATTCTTTACAACAGAACGCACAAAGAAATCCGTGCTGCCTATGATCCACTTGCGGTGTATATCTGTAAACTTATGGTCAGGTTCGAGAAGCAGCTTTATATACTGCTCAAACATGCTAAGGTTGGTTACATTGTCATCAGGAGCAGGTATATCTTCCGGAAGTTCCTTTTTGTACTCCTTGCGATATTTTGCCACTATATACCCCATAGCATCAGCCGTCTGCTCGCGCAGATCGCTCTCATTATGAGCAAGCATCTCATAGAGAAATCTCAGCGCCATTCCCTTCTGACTGTCTGTCATATATGTAGAATACCTCTTGAGGATATCTATATATGTACGGACATTTTTCCAGTCATGCTCACTGCGTGCAGCTTCAAGGAGACTCCCGAACTGTCTGTCATCACTGAACCTGCTCATGACCCTGATGTTGTGATCTATGGCTCTGTATGACAGCTGCCTTATGACTTCGTCGGCCGGCAGCATCACTGACTCCCGTTTGACCGGTATTGTTTTTCCCTCATATTCACGGGGATATTCATCATTTTCATCTTCAATATATGTACTGACACCGTGCTCAGTCATATAGCCTTCGAAGTCCTTTAGTTTCCGGTATACCTTTAAGTATCTCTGCCTCTTGGCTTCGTCAACATTATCAAGCTTATTCAGTATGATATCGAAAGCCTCTTTCAGACTATAGAAGTGTATTATCTCTTTACCATTTTCGCGCGTGCTTTTGGTTCTGAAATCCGCATATATAAGCAGCAGTGACTCAACAGAAAGATTGTCCAGTTCGAGGTCCCATGTCGAATGATTAGCGGCTATATGAGCTATCTGCATGAGCCCATACCGCTCCAGGCAACGGTCTGTATAATAGTAATGAAGATATGGAACACGTCTCTCTTCACGTTTACGGCATCCATACTTGCCAATATCGTGGGTAGCTGCAGCTGCGGAAACCAGTCCAAGATCTACTGGCACCCCAGACCTGTGTAACTGTCGGGCAATATACATCGCAACATAATGAACACCGCTCACGTGTCCCAGTGTATTGAAAGAAGTGATCTCCGCGCCTATACGCATAAACTCGTAGATATAATTATCACGTATTACCCTCTTCATTCTCAGGTATTCACGAGTAAATCCATTTTCATCGATCTCGCTGTCTGAGAGAATCAGCATGTCACGTCTAGGGTCAAACGGGCAATTCTTTCTTTCATACTCATATACGCCGCGCAGGAATCTCAGCAAGCATATTCTACTGACTGTTATTCTTTCATTTGTGTGTGGCGCTTCGAGATGAGGAAAAAGCACACTTCTGAGATACAGATATGTATTCATGAGCCATCCCTCATCAGGCTCATCCTCATCCACATCAAAAAAGCATTTTCCCGCAGTCTTTTTCCAAACTACAAGAATGTCCTCTGCTCTGATTCTTCCCCTATCATCTGTAAGCTCAAGAAGCATGGAAGCTGCATCATAAAACACAGGCCTGAAATTTCTGATATCTTCTCTGCTGATACCTGCAAGCCTGAGCCAGCTCCGGTCACAATAAGACTTAACTAATTCCTGCTGCAACAATTCAAAATTACTCATAATACTCTTCCACCAGTTCTTTCACAAAGTCTATAAAGTATTCTTCTATGGAAGGAAGTGGATGCCCTTTTCTCCACACGAACAGATACTCAATTGTTTTATCCTCTCCCTCAAGCTCTCTGAAAACGAGATAATCATTAGGAATATACGCCGTTCTCGGAAAAATGCTTATCCCTACCATTTTCCCGGCGAGAGCCGCAGCATCCAGGTAACTGTCCATCTCGCAGACGATTCTCGGTTCAGCTCCCACCTCCCTGAACCACCTGTATATAGTATCAATAAACGCTTTTCTGCTTGGGACGATGAGGCTTTCACCTTCCAGATCCGTAATTTTTATCTCATTGCCTCCGTACTCTGCAAGAGGATGGGATTTATTCATTAGTGCTGCAATACGCTCTTCTCCTACATGGAAACTGTGAAGGAGCGAATGATCACATGGCGAAGTTATGACAGCAAGGCTAATAAGCCCGCTCCTCATTTTTTCCAGCAGATCATCTGTGCTTCCATCCAGTATGCGGAACCTGATATTGGGATGGATGTTGAGGAATCCAACGAACCACTCCGCCGCGATGTCAGGAGCCATACCCTCTACAAGACCTATGGATATAGTGCCTCTCACGCCTTCACCCATAGAATGTATCTCTGACTTAGTCTTATCTGTCAGACTGATTATTTCTTTGGCTCTCCTGTAAAGAAGCTGTCCGCACTCAGTCAGCTTTAACCGTCTATTGCCTCTAATGAATAATTGTGTGCCGAGTTCTGCCTCAAGACCTTTGATCTGCGCACTCAGCGGAGGCTGGCTCATATGCAGTTTTTCTGCGGCTTTTGTAATGTTCAGTTCCTCTGCAACAGTAATGAAATATTGTAAAGATCTTATATCCATTCCGTTATCCCTTTTTAT
>CACZGY010000052.1 GCA_902780815.1 uncultured Eubacteriales bacterium | reverse complement strand
GGTCTCAGGTATGCATGGTGATCACTATTCAGCGCTTCTGATTCTGGCTGCTTTACCGGTTCTCTGACGCATGTAGTTGAGCTTAGCTCTTCTGACTCTGCCTCTTCTGACTACCTCGATCTTCTCGATCTTTGGCGAGTGAAGCGGAAATGTCTTCTCAACGCCGATTCCGTTTGACAGCTTTCTTACTGTAAATGTCTCGTTAACGCCGCCGTGCTGTCTCTTAAGTACATAGCCTTCGAAGACCTGGATTCTTTCTCTCTGACCCTCGATGATCTTTACGTGCACTCTGAGAGTGTCGCCGACCTTGAACTCAGGAATGTTTTCCTTTTTGTAATCCATTGTGATCTGATCTAAAATGTTCACGTTATTCTCTCCTTCTCTCTCAAGACGTTCTTGAAGCCACCGACCTTATGCCGTCTCCAGAGGACCGCCCGTAATAACATTGGCTGCCGGTAAGCCGACAGCCATAATAGAATACTATAAGGAATCTGACATTGCAAGCGTTTTTTAATAAAAAATGCGGTATAAATACTGTCGCGTCTGAATGGCAGCAGAAGCGTGTCTGACGATAGTATTTATACCGCGTTTTACTTATTTAAGCGCGCGGATGGCAGCTTCTGAATACTTCTCTTACGCGGATATCTATCACTGACAGATAAGCAATGCCTACAGACATATCCTCAAAGCCCATGAGTTCCTGAAGCGTTCTGAGGTCTCCGCCGTTCTGCAGAATATGGACTGCAAAACTGTCGCGCAGTATCTGAGGGGTCATTCTGGTTTCTATGCCGAGCATCTGGCCGTAATCCTTGAGGATCTTCCATATGCCCTGTCTGGTAAGAGGTTCACCTCTGAAATTAACGAATACGAAGTCATCTTCACCATGTTCCCGGCCCCTGATAACATCATACGCGTTATCTATATAATTCTTCATAGCCGCCGAGGCATAGCTGCCAAGCGGGACTATTCTGCTTTCATCGTTGACGTCTCTCAGTGTAACGAAGTTCATCCTCAGATTTACATCGCTGAATCTCAGCCTGACGACTTCTGTGACCCTGGCTCCTGTACCATACATGAACTCAAGGAGGGCCTTGTCGCGAAGGCCTTTGCTGTCATCGCCCGGAAGGTCCATAAGCTTCGCAGCCTCTTCGACCGTCAGGTAATCTACCTGGCGCTTATCTGTCTTTATGGCTTTGATCCTTGTGAACGGATTCTCACTTATCACGCCTTTGGCGATAAGATACTCGTAATACATTCTCAGAGCCGATACCTTGCGGTTGATGGTCGGCTTGGATTTGTTCTCGTTGCTGAGCTGGAGCACATAGGATATGGCATCGTTGTCGGTACATTTTTCAAGACTGTCTGTTCCCCGGCCGGCAAGATACTTCTCAAATGCCGTCAGATCCCTCTCGTAAGCTATGAGAGTGTTCGCAGCTTTACGCTTTTCGTTTTTCATGTACTCTATGAATCCACGCATCTCCTGTCCCTCCTATATCTCTCCCGCCTGCCTGGCGAAAAGCAGGCCGATTATCGTCTTGGCATCCTTTATTTCATTTCTCATGATCATATCGATCAGTTCGTCAGGATCAAACTCCAGAAGCTCTATGCACTCGCTCTCATCCCAGTGCGTCTCACCCGGCGTCAGATCCCTGCAAATATATATGTGCAGAGTCTCATTTGAGTAGCCGCATGTAGGATAAAATGTGAGCATGTGTTTTATGGATCCGGCCGTGTAGCCTGTCTCCTCGCGGAGCTCCCTGGCTGCTGTAACCTCTGGTATCTCGCCGGGATCCGTCCTTCCGGCCGGTAGTTCCAGCAGAGCAGCTTCAAAAGCCTTTCTGTACTGTCGTTCCATAAGAACTTTACCATCGTCAGTTATTGCCACCAGCAGTGAGCCCCCGATGTGTTCCACAATATCTCTTACAGACTCACCGCTTACGGTCTTTACCCGGTGTTTTCTGATATTGAAAACGGGTCCTTCATACACTATTTTACTGTCTATCGTCTTTTCTTCGAATATCATGGCGCACCTTTACAATAATCATATATTCTATGTTTATTGTAGCACCGTATTGTCATATCAAAAATAGATTTTTTGCCAATTCCCAAATAAAAATCTGCCTCCATTTGCGCCATGTGTTCTCATGAGCCATGTCGCTGTATGGCACATTGTAGCTTATGCAGTCGAGAGTATTTTGCCTGTATTCCTCCGGTACCCTTATCAGAGCCTTTCTTATGCAATTGAGCCTCCATTTTGCTTTTTCAAGCACCTCTGCATCCCGGATCACCTCATCGTCGTCCATGAAAAAAACCAGCTCATCCTCTCTCGCAGCATAGTTGCTGACCGCTTCAAGCTTTCTCAGCCTGTCGATATCTTTTATAAGCCAGATGCATTGGTAATAGACCGCCTTTGGCACACTGTATTCGTTCTTTCTCATTTTCCTGTATTGCCTCCTTTCAGCTGAACTGTCTTCACACATTCTATCGACGCGTCCCTGAGGTTTTATGACGGTTCTGTGAGGAGGTCATTCAGTGCCGGAATGAGGGCATTTATTGCAGGATTTCGTGTATTATGCATAAAAACAGGACGCCTGCGGCGTCCTGTTTGATAATCACGGTCTGTGAAATATATCGTAGTTTCTGTTCTCTTTTGAATGGAAGTCCGATCCGCGGGTGATCATCAGGCCATGCTCGTTTGCGTAAGCAACGAACAGCTCCGACTGTTCAGGACTCGCTGAGGGGTGAAAGCACTCAAGTCCATCGATCCCGTACTCGACCATTCTGTCTATCAGCTCATACATACGCGGCTTAAAATCTTCAAAGCTTTCATCAGGACGGCGCTGCTCCATCGGATGAGCCATAACAGCGAGTCCCCCGGCATTATGTATGACCTCAATAACCTTTTGAGTCGGCAATGTGATCTTTTTTATGGCTTTGAGATCTTTTTCTTTGAAAACTGTATCAAATGCTTCCTTTACATCTTTCACTATACCCTTCTGCACCATAACCGTTGCAAAAGTCGGTTTTCCCACATACCGGCCGTTGTTTACTTTCCATATTTCTTCCGGTGTTATCCCGTATCCTCTTTTGTTCAGACATTCCCTGAATTTTTCGTTACGGATTCTTCTTTCCTCAGTTACATAAATAAGGGTATCCATAAACTCTTCATCATGAGGGTCAACTCCATATCCAAGTATGTGGAGATCCTTACCCAGCACATCCTCTGAGTCAAATTCGATTCCATAGATAAACTGCAGCCCAATAGACTCCGCGTACGGAGCACCGGCCACTGACCCTCCGATTCCGTCATGGTCAGTTATTGCAAGCAGTTCATAGCCTTCTGCAGCACGCATGTCTATTAATTCCTTTGGTGTCAGTTCACCGTCAGAAAAACGCGTGTGCATATGGAGATCCTTTTTCAGGTCTGACTCTATAAGAGCCCGCATGTCATCTTTATTGAATTCTTCGGTTATCTTACAGTGAATCAATATCGTCCTCTTCAAGATATGAAATATATGGCAGATCTCTGTATCTCTGGTCGAAGTCCAGACCGTAGCCGATGACAAAGAGGTCATCGATCTCAAAGCCTACGTAATCAGCATGGAAATCGGCAGTCCTGCGCGACTCCTTGTTGAGCATCGTGCAGACCTTTACACATTTTGGTCCTCTTTCCTGCAGCTTTGCAAGCACGTACTTAAGTGTATTGCCTGTATCAACGATGTCTTCAACAACGATGATATTGGCGTTGTACATGTTGATCTCAGGATCGAATTTGATCTTTACTACACCGGAGCTGGTCTTGGATGCGCCGTAGCTGCTGGCAGAGATAAAGTCAAGTTTCGTCTTGACTGTGAGGTTTTTCATGATGTCTCCGATCCAGAGGATCGAACCCTTCAGTGTGCATAACAGGATGACTTCCTCACCCTCAAAGTCCTTATCGATCTGAGCGGCTATCTCCTTTGCCCTCTTTGCGATCTGTTCCTCTGTGTAAAGGATCTTTCCGAATCTTTCGTTTGCCATATTGCCTCCTTGACCTCCTAAAGCAGAGCAGTTATCACTTCGAGCAGTTCTTCGTCTCCGGTCTTCTTAAGTGCTGATACCGGTATAACTATGTCTTCCCTGCTCATCCCAAGAGTCTGTCTTATTGTTTTTATGCAGGCCGCTTTCTGATTGTTTCCGACCTTGTCGGCCTTTGTCGCGACAACTATGCCGTCGAGACCGTAATATTTAAGATACTCATACATCTGCACATCCTGAGCGCTTGGCTTATGCCTGATGTCCACAAGCTGCACCACCTTGCGAAGAGTGCTTCTGTTTTCGAGGTAGCCCTCAATCATGGCTCCCCATTTCTCGCTCTCGGATCTGCTTACTTTCGCAAACCCGTATCCGGGCAAGTCAACTATCCTGAACAGGTCATCACATCTGTAGAAATTTATGGTCCTTGTTTTTCCCGGGCTTCCCGAGACTCTTGCCAAGGCCTTTCTGCCCGTGATGAGATTCAGAAGCGATGATTTCCCGACGTTCGATCTCCCGGCGAATGCTATTTCCGGGATATCTTCGGGCGGGTATTGCGACGCCTTTACGGCGACGGCTTCGAGTTCAGCTTTGTTTATTTTCATTTCCTTACTGTATTACTACCGGAATGACTTCTTCGAAGTCGGCTACCGGTATGAATTCGATCTCTTTGCGTACCGATGCAGGTATCTCTTCGAGATCAGGCTCATTTTCCTTAGGAATTATGATCCTGCGGATACCCTGTCTGTAAGCAGCAAGTGATTTCTCCTTCAGCCCGCCTATCCTGAGCACTTTGCCTCTGAGCGTGATTTCTCCTGTCATCGCCACAGTCTTATCCGCCTTGCGGTCTGTAAGAAGCGAGAACAGCGCGCTGCACATGGTTATGCCTGCAGATGGGCCGTCCTTAGGGGTAGCACCCTCCGGAATATGTATCTGAATGTCATAGTCCTTGAATACATCCTTGCCGATCCTGTACTTGCCGGAAATGGACTTGATATATCCGAGGGCCGTTGTAGCGGATTCTCTCATTACATCACCCATCTGACCCGTCAGAATGAGCTTTCCTGTGCCCGGCATCTTCACAGTCTCGATCGTGAGCGTGACACCGCCTACTGTGGTCCATGCCATGCCGGTCGTAACGCCTACCTCCGGCTCCAGTGATCCGATATCATCTATGAATATTCTCTTGCCAAGATATGATTTGAGATTTCTCGGTGTCACATTGTTTTTCTTCTGCTTGCCGCTGACGATATTGCGGGCAGCCTTACGGCATGCATTACCGATCTCTCTCTCCAGGTTTCTTACACCGGCTTCGCGGGTGTAATACTCTATGATGTCGCGGATCGCAGCTCCTGTGATACTGAACTGTGTCTTCTTGAGACCGTTCTCCTTCATCTTCTTAGGAACCAGATATCCGGTCGCGATGTGAACCTTTTCCTCTTCAGTATAGCTGGTAAGCTCTATAACCTCCATCCTGTCGAGCAGAGGTGCAGGTATTGTAGAAGTCGTATTGGCAGTAGTGATGAACATGACATCCGAAAGATCAAACGGGATCTCCAGATAATGATCCGTAAACGTGTTGTTCTGCTCCGGATCGAGCACTTCAAGAAGCGCTGATGCCGGATCTCCTCTGAAATCGCTTCCGATCTTGTCCACTTCATCGAAGAGGAACAACGGATTGTTTGTACCGCTCTCGCTGATACCGTTTATTACTCTACCTGGGATGGCACCGATGTATGTGCGCCTGTGTCCTCTTATCTCAGCTTCGTCCCTGACTCCTCCCAGAGACATCCTTACGAACTCCCTGTTTGTAGCTCTGGCAATTGACTTGGCTATAGAAGTTTTTCCTACTCCCGGAGGGCCCACCAGACAGATGATAGGGCCTTTATTGTTTTTAGTAAGATGCTGAACCGCAAGGCATTCGAGTATCCTCTCCTTGACCTTTTCAAGGCCATAATGATCTTCGTTGAGGATCTTCTCTGCCTTATTGATGTTGCGGTTGATCTTGTTGGACTTGTGCCACGGAAGATCGAGAATAGTTTCTATATATGTGCGGGATACATTTGCATCAGGGCTCATCGGGCTCATCTTGGTGAACTTGTCGATCTCCTTGCGTACCTTTGTGTCGGTCTTCTCGTCGAGTTTGAGCTCATCGAGCTTCTCCTTCCACTGGCGCGCTTCGTCATCAGTGTCTTCATCTTCGCCAAGTTCTTCCTTGATGACCTGGAGCTGTTCCCTGAGATAGTACTCTCTCTGTCCGCGGTTCATATTCTTGACTACGCGGTTGTTGATCCTTTTGGCGATCGAAAGAATGTTGTTTTCTTTCCCTATAATGTCTACCAGATGGCCCACTCTCAGTTTGACCGAATCGATCTCGAGCAGGGTCTGCTTGATATCAAAAGCAACATCTATCTCATTTGCAATAAGGCTGCAGAGGAGTGACGGATCATCGATGTCATCTATCAGGGTCCTTCCTGCGGATTCTCCCTGTCCTGTCAGCTCAAGATACTTCATGTAGAGCTGCCTCAGCACCCTTATATTCGCCTGCATGCTTATGTCATCAGTGTCATTGTCGTAATCTTCTGCTGTTGTATAGTCGCACATAAGAAGATCGCCGGCTTCATATATGTCTTCGATCCTTACCCTTTGTTCAACGACAACAAGAATGCGGACATAGTCCTCATTCTTTTTTACGACCTGCCTTACACGGATGATAACGCCTGTCATGTAGCAGTCGTCCATTTTGGGCGCGCTTACAGACGGGTCTCTCTGCGACGACACTACAATATATTTGTCGCCGTTCATCGCTAGATCAACGGCGGCAAGTGACTTGTCTCTTCCAATATCGAATCCCACTATTGTTCCCGGGAAGAATGTCTGTCCTCTAAGCGGGATATACGGGACTCTCTTTACGCTTTCCATTCCGCCCATTATGCTTCCTTTTCCATTTGTAACTGTTCTTTGTCCGCTGCCTCACCTTTGACGATAAGCACAGGTTCAGCCTCGCCTCTGACGACACCGGCTGTGATGATGCACTTTTCCACCTCAGGTCTGGAAGGCAGTTCATACATGATATCAGTCATCATTTTTTCGAAGATACCCCTGAGACCTCTGGCTCCGGTATTGAGAGACAGCGCCTTTTCAGCTATCGCATGTACTGCGTCTTCTTCAACTATGAGGTCCACATCGTCCATTGCAAACAGAGTCTGGTATTGCTTAACCAGAGAGTTCTTAGGCTCTGTGATAATCCTTACAAGAGCTTCCTCGCTGAGCTCGCTGAGAGCAACTGTAACAGGAAGCCTTCCGATGAGTTCCGGGATAAGGCCGAACTTCAGGAGGTCCTCAGGCTGTGCGTTCAGAAGAATATCAGCCTCATTGAGATCGACCTTCTTATCTTCTTTATTGAATCCGATAACCTTGTTTCCGAGTCTCACCTTGATTATCTTGTCGAGTCCTGTGAACGCTCCACCGCAGATAAACAGAACATCCTTGGTGTCAAAATGTATGAACTCCTGATTAGGGTGCTTTCTTCCTCCCTGCGGCGGAACATTGGCAACAGTTCCCTCAATGATTTTGAGGAGAGCCTGCTGCACACCCTCTCCGCTTACGTCTCTCGTAATCGAAGTGTTCTCGGATTTGCGTGCGATCTTGTCGATCTCGTCTACATAAATTATGCCTCTTTGTGCTCTCTCGAGGTCGCCGTCTGCGGCCTGATAAAGTCTCAGAAGTATGTTCTCAACATCTTCGCCTACATAGCCGGCTTCTGTAAGTGATGTAGCGTCGACTATTGCGAAAGGTACGTCAAGAATGCGGGCAAGAGTCTGAGCAAGCAAAGTCTTGCCGCAGCCCGTAGGACCCAGCATCAGGATGTTGCTCTTCTGGAGTTCCACTTTGTCTACGTCGCTGTTTTTATACCTGTCGAGATGTCTGATCCTCTTGTAGTGGTTATAAACAGCTACAGCCAGGCTCCTTTTTGCAGGATCCTGTTCTATCACGTACTGGTCGAGTTCAGACTTTATCTGTTCCGGAGTCGGCAGCTTCTTTGAGCGCTTACCATCATGCTTCGGACCTGAGATGTTGTTTTACCGCAAAATGAACATTTTGCTTCGTTATTCGGCATTTGTGCTCCTCTCGATGACCTTGTCGACCAGCCCATAGGCTGCTGCATCGGCAGCGGTCATGTAATTGTCTCTGTCCGTATCCTTTTCGATAACGGATAGTTCCTGACCCGTGGCATCCGCAAGGATGTGATTGAGCTTATCCTTGATGGCAAGGATGTGGTCAGCGTTGATCTTTATATCCGACGCCTGCCCCTGGAATCCGCCAAGAGGCTGATGAATCATGATCTCAGCATTAGGCAGAGCATATCTCTTACCCTTCGTACCGGCAGCAAGAAGAACAGCGCCCATGCTGGCAGCCATGCCAACGCAGATAGTGCTGATGTCAGGCTTGATGAATCTCATCGTGTCGTAGATCGCCAGTCCGGCAGTTACCATGCCGCCCGGAGAGTTGATATATATATTGATATCCTTATCCGGATCCTGCGCTTCAAGGAACAGGAGCTGCGCTACTACCACACTTGCCGTGTGCTCCGTTATCTCTTCGTCTATGAATATGATCCTGTCGATAAGCAGCCTGGAATAGATATCATAAGTCCTTTCTCCCTGCCCTGTCTGCTCGACTACATAAGGTACATAATTCATATCGTTTAACCCTTTCGTGATCTGTTACTCAGCCTTTGCCTCTACCTGCTTCGCATTATCGAACAGCCAGTCGATAGCTTTCTTTGTCTGGGCATCCTCTCTGAAGTAGTTCTCAGTTTCAGAGCCTGCCATCTCCTTGACCTGCTCAACGTCCATTCCGTACTGCTTGCCGAAGTCTTCCATGAGCTCACGGATCTCTTCTTCTGCAACCTCAAGTTTCTCCATCCTGATAACGTTCTTGAGGAGGACTCTTGTTCTTATCCTCTTCTCTGCGTCAGGTCTTGTTTCTTCTCTGAGCTCGTCAACAGTCTTTCCTGTCCACTCGAGATACTGCTTAAGTCCGAGTCCCTGTGCGGAGAGGCTCTGGTTCATGTCATACAGCATGTTTTCGATCTCGTTATTGATCATCACTGCAGGCACTTCAATCTCATTCAGTGTATAAAGCTTCTCGAGGACTCTGTCCTTCATTACGGAGAGGTCTGTCTCTGCAGCCTTCTCCTGAAGCTTTGCCTTAAGGTCTTCCTTGTACTCAGCGAGTGTCTCGAATTCGCTCACGTCGCTTGCAAGATCGTCATCGATCTCCGGCAGGATCTCCTTCTTGATCTCGTGGACCTTGCACTTAAAGAGTGCAGCTTTGCCTGCAAGCTCCTCAGCATGGTAATCTTCAGGGAATGTGACCTCAACATCAACTTCCTCGCCTGCTTCCTTACCTTCGAGCTGCTCCTCGAATCCAGGGATAAACTGTCCCGATCCGAGCTTGAGTTCATAGTTCTCAGCTTTTCCGCCGCTGAACGCTTCACCGTCAACACTTCCGTCGAAATCGATAACTACAGTGTCACCCATCTCGGACTTGCGGTCTTCAACGATCTCCATTCTTGCCTGGCTCTTCTGGACTCTTTCGAGTTCTTCCTGTACTTCCTTGTCGCCGATCACAGTCTCGACCTTTTCGATCTCGAGCCCCTTATAGTTCTCAACTTCGAACTCCGGGAATACCTGAACAGATCCGGACAGTACTACAGGCTCGCCAACCTTTACCTCAGGAGCTTCAAATGACGGCTGAGAGATGACTTCGATATCCATCTCCTTAACAGCATCGTAGTAACCATTCTCAAGCAGATCGTTGAGTGCTTCATCCCAGAATACATGCGTCCTTAAACTCTTCTGCCGAGAATTCGATGTTGAATTTTACGACTCCGTTTTCCTTTGAAACCTGTGTAGCCTTCATTTGAATTGTTCCTCCGTTTTTATTTTTACTCTTTTTATTTCCTATATTTATTCAAACGCTCTCTGGAGCTTGGATCTGTCCTCTGTCTCCAGGCCGTATTTGCTTTGTATCCTGTGCGCCAGCTCCATGAAGTCATCTTCATCGCCGTAGTACCATTCCACTTCAAGCTCTGATACAGGCACCAGATGTCCGTCGATATGATGTATGACTCCCTCATCAACCGAAATACAGCTTATTGATCTGCCCGTATCCACCTTGAACTGCTTTCTTTCATAGTCCATAGAAATGGTAGGTTTAAGCGGTTTGCTGCCGGCAGCTTCAAGAAGCACGTCATACGCATCACTCGAGATGAATATCTCGATGTTTGGATTGAGTGCAAAACGCTCGTCATTAACTACGAGGTTGAACTCCTCGCGTCTGTGCAGTCCTTCTTTGACGTTAACGTCCCACTTGATGGTGGCAGTGCACCTGTCATCTTCCTGGCGGATCCTGTATGCGATCCCCCTCTTTCTGAAATCGTAATCCTCTGTATCGAAATATGCTGCATGCATGTCAATAGTCTCGACTGCTTCGAGCCCCATCTTACCTGAAGCAGCAGTCTCGACTATGCTGTCAAATACAGAAGTATCATCCAGACGGTATTTGAATTCTGTCTCCATATAACTCCTCCGTCGCGTAATGCCTCATTGCTTACAGAGCGCATAACGCACAAGCTTATAGATTGTACTAGAAATCTTTCTATTCTTCAAGTTTTAACAGGTGAATCTTGAAATCAGTGTCCGCAAACAGTCTGTCGGTCATAGCAATAAAGTTGTCAGACATATCGCTTGCATAATACCTGTCTGTAAATTCAGAGCCTGCAGCCAGCATGTCTTTTTCTTTTAGGATCTCAGCCGCTTCACGGATTACCTCCGCAGAGGAGCTGTACATCCGGAGATTCGGATAGAGACTGCGTATGTGCTTTGCTACCAGCGGATAGTGAGTACATCCCAGGATCAGATCATCAAATCCGCCTTCTTTTACGAAGTCGTCCATGTAGTATTTGACCGTGAGCCTCATTATTTCCGTATCTGTAAGTCCGTCTTCGATCAGAGGTACTATCGCCGGGCATGCCTCGCTGTATACTTCAATTCCCGGGCTCAATGACCTTAGCTCTCTTCCGTAAACATCGCTGCCTATAGTTGCTTTGGTAGCTATTACTCCGACCCTTTTACATCCGTCGCCGACCACCTTTTTTACCGTCGGCTCGATAACGCCGATTATCGGGATGGCCGGATAGCGTTTTCTCAGCGCGTCCAGTGCTGTCGCAGTGACGGTATTGCAGGCAATGATTATCATCTTGGTGTTTCGCGCCACCAGATAGTCGACATTCTGTTTGGCGAACTTCACGATCGTCTCAGGCGATTTCGATCCGTAAGGTGTTCTGGCAGTATCACCCAGGTAGATAACTCTTTCTTCAGGCAGTTGTCTGTGAAGTTCCTGAACGGATGTGAGACCTCCAAGTCCTGAGTCAAAAACTCCAATTGGTCTGTTATCCATCTTATCCCTCCTGAGAACCGTATTTATTGAGGATGGCTTCGATGTCTCTCCTCATCTTGTTGAGCTCCTTGTTGGCGTGGCCTTCGCTCCTGTTTATGAGCTTTATGAGCTCGTCACCGGATCTTCTGAGGTCTCTGTATGCAGGCGAAACATTCGACGAAGCCCTGTGATCATCTCCGTTACTGCTGAAAGACTGTTTCCTGATGACCGGAATTACCTGTGCTCTGTGCACCAGTTCATCAGATACCAGATCCCATACCTCACCGCTGTACGGAGCTATCGCAGGTTTGCCTGTATCCATCGAAGCCAGCTCTGCAAAGCTTTCAGTGACTTTGTCTTCACCGTGATTGATGAATATTCTCTTCCCCGGCTGTACCTTTTTTATCCATGTGCGGAGATGAGGCTTATCAGCATGGCTACTGAAAGAATCTATCCTGAGGATCTCTGCCTTGACCGCTATATCTTCGCCAAAGAGCTTAACGCTGTCATCTCCTGCAAGCAGCTTGGCTCCCAAAGTTCCGGCGCTCTGGTATCCCACAAACAGAATTGTGCACTCCGGTCTCCACAGATTATGCTTCAGGTGATGACGTATCCTGCCTGCCTCGCACATGCCTGATGCCGAGAGGATGATCTTAGGAGTCATGTCATCATTAATGGCCTTGGACTCATCTGTCGATACTGAGATCTTAAGATCCGGGAATGTAACCGGATTAATTCCGGCCCTCAGAAGATCGATCGCCTCATCATCATAGTATTCGTACATCTCTGTACTGTATATATTGGTAGCCTCAATAGCGAGAGGGCTGTCGACCACTACCGGAAAACCGTCATGTCCTTTAACAAGGCCTTCATCTTTTATTATTCTCAGGTAATACAGGAACTCCTGAGTCCTGCCTACCGCGAACGCCGGTACTACTACGTTGCCGCCCCGGTCCAGAGTGTTCTGTATGATCCTTGTAAGCTGTGCCACATAGTCAGGCGCTTCAGGATGAGTGCGGTCTCCATATGTTGACTCACATATAACATAGTCAGCATGAGGAGGATCCTGCGGAGAACGTATGAGCGGTTTGTCTATATTGCCAAGGTCACCTGAGAAAAGGAGCGTCCTTTCTACACCGTTCTCATTCATAGTGAAAAGGACGTTCGCCGATCCGAGCAGATGGCCAGCGTCAGAATATCGGATCTTTATTCCGTCGAACAGTTCCACATCAGTCCCATAGCCTGCCGTTTTGAAAAGAGTCATGGTGCTGAGTACGTCCTCCATTGTGTACAGAGGAACATGTTCGCCATCCTCATCAGCACGCTTGCCCTTACGGTTTCTCCACTGTGCTTCGGCTTCCTGTATATGCGCCGAATCTCTCAGCATGATGTCGCAAAGCTGCCTGGTCGCTTCAGTCGAATAGATCGGACCTTTATAACCGTTGGCTACAAGGAACGGCAGCTTGCCCGTATGGTCTATATGGGCATGTGTCACTACTATCGCGTCTATATCTGAAGGTGCAACCGGGATTTCGATATTCTCGAAAAGATCAATGCCCTGTTCCATCCCGCAGTCTACTATTATGTTTTTGCCGCATACCTCGAGCAACGAGCACGAACCTGTGACTTCATGTGCAGCTCCTATAAAGGTAATTCTCATAATTGAACCTCCGCAAATTACATAATTATACATATATATAATACCATAAATGCGTTGTATGTACGCTCTTTTCACAGCAAAATCACAAAGCTGAAAAAATTTAAAAAATGTTAGCACTCACTATTGACGAGTGCTAACAAAAGTGCTATAACATACTTGTCAGATGAGAGCGGCAGACACGGAGCCGCATTCAAACAAGCTAATAAATCATAAATATAAAGGAGGCAATACTATGTTCTATCCTAAACTGTTCAACGACGATATCTTTGATGACTTTTTCGACTTTCCGAGATTCAGGATGCCTGCAGAAGCAGAGCATAAGCTTTACGGAAAGCATGCAGCCGGTCTTATGAAGACCGATATCCGCGATAAAGACGGCAATTACGAGCTCGATATCGACCTGCCTGGTTTTAAGAAAGATGAGATTTCTCTCACTCTCGACAACGGTTATCTCGTAGTAGGAGCATGCAAGATGCTCAACGAGGAAGAAAAGGACGACAAGGGCAAACTTCTTCGCCAGGAACGTTATTCAGGCGCAATGCAGAGAAGCTTCTATGTTGGCGAAGGCATCGATGAGAATGATGTAAAGGCTAAATTCGAAGACGGAGTTCTGCGTCTCACCTTCCCTAAGGAAAAAGAGCCTGAACTGCCTGAGAAGAAGACCATCATGATCGAAGGCTAACAACAATCAGACAACCTCTCTACCTCTCATATAATTCCTTCAAACGTTATATCAGTTGAAAGGGCCCGGATCATATCCGGGCCCTTTTTCAGTACAATTATTCTTTAAGCCATTTTCTGACATATTCAAACGCTGCTTCTTCGCCTTCGTCTTTCAGCACTTTAAGCATCTTCTCAAGTTCAGCTGCCGTATCCGGGTGTATCAGAGGTCCGACTCTTGTACCGGTTCCCTTTATGTAATAATCATATGCCGATGCATCCGTATATTTGTCTCCCAGGTATACCTTGCAGGCAGCTACCCTGTCACAGAACATTTCAGCTATATACCGCTTTGGCATCCTGTTGCCGCCGAAGCCTACAGAACCGTCATCATTGATAATGTAGTCGATCCAGTACTCAAAGTGATGTTTATTGCGGCCTTTATGGTGGAGCCATGCCATGGAATGGCCTGTTACTTCCCTCTCTTTGTTATTAGGGCTGCGGTTGCCCTGATAATATTTTGCGCCGCGCCAGAATTCCACAGGTGAGTACTTGCTGAGATCATGCATCAGCCCCTGCCTGTAAAGGCCCAGCCTGAAGCAGTGTTCCCTCACCAGTTTTCTGTGTTCATATACAGTTTTCAGATGTTGTAAAGGATGCATAATTTTTACTTTCCGAAGTAGTTCAGAGTATAGGCAAGAAACTTCTTTGCCGCACCGGTCATGTGCTCCCTTGATGGAAATGCTGCGCCAAAGGTTATTGTCTGCGGCGGATCGAGCGGCATTTTTACAAGATGTTCATTCCAGAACTGTGCAGACAATTCATTTACGAAGCTGACTCCCAGTCCCATGCGCACCATCGCGAGTGTAGCAGGAGTGTCGTAAGTCGTATACTTGATCTCCGGATGCACATCGTTTCTTTTCAGGATCTCCAGGATCTCCATCTCCTTGCCCCATGAGCCCATTATGAAATCCTCATTCTCGCATTCTTTTATTGGAAAACTCTCCGCCCCGGCAAGTCTGTGGTCTTCCGGAACAGCAGCTATGACATTGCTTTTATCGAGAGGTATCCATTCGTACGGCATCGGTTCAGAGTATGCCAGGAATGCGAGATCTGCCTCATTCTGCTCAAAATGGCGGATAATATCCGATTTTATGCTTTCCATGATGCTTATCTGTATTCCCGGATAGTCGTTTTTAAAGGACCTTACGGTCTCAGGAAGCCAGGTCGTTGCTATGCTTGGGTATGTAGCAATGACCAGTTTGCCTTTCGTTACCCCTTTAAGCTCAGCTGCATAGGTGTAGATTTCCTCTTCATGTGTAAGATAAGACCTTACTACAGGCAGCATTTCCCTGCCTTCCGAGGTGAGCTTCATACCCTTTTGAGACCGTGTAAAGAGATTGATCCCAAGTTCTTTTTCGAGTGCCGTGATAAGCTGGCTTATTGCTGATGGTGTGTAGCCCAGTGAATCCGCGGCAGCTTTTACACTGCCCTTGTCTGCGGTCTCAACAAATGCTCTTAGTCTGGCAGTTTCCATTCTATCATCCCCATTCAGATCCCTGCTCACAGCAGTTGATCCTGCTCTGAAGCCTTAAGTTTTCCTTAACACTTATGATTGTAGCACAATTTCGGGCAGACACATAAAAAAACAAAACCGCCGGAGCCCGAACCCCGGCGGAAAAATGTATTTTTTATTTTTGGTATTTATCGATACATTCGATAAATTTATTGTAGACTTCGGAATCTACTTTTTCCTTAATGCTGTCACGGACTCCGGTACTTGCATCAACGATAGCCTTATAGGTCTCTTCATCGATCTTCAGTATCTTTGTACCGCTGTCTTCGATGGTCTTTACCCTGTCAGCTATTCTGTCATCAGAAGCCTGACGTGCATATTCTGTTGCTGTAGCTGCAGCCTCTTTCAGAATACGCTGATTCTCTTCAGGCATGCCTTTGAAAAACTCATCATTCATGATCAGCGTGATCAGGTGAGGCAGATGGTTGGTCTCGACAACATAGTCCTGCTGCTCGTAGAGTCTGTTAGATACTATGACCTCATAAGGATTCTCCTGCGCGTCAATCGTATGCTGCTGAAGTCCAATGTACACTTCGGCAAAACTCATAGGAGTCGGATTTGCCCCAATGGATTTCCAGAATGCCAGATGGAACGGGTTCTCCATCGTACGTATCTTCTGTCCCTTGAAGTCTCCGATACCTTTTACCGGCTTGTTGGTGCTCATTATACGGAAGCCCTGATCAGCTACTCCGAGTAGCTGATATCCGCCTTTTTCATAGACGCTGCTGATCAGACTGCCGAATTCAGGATCATCAAGCACTTCCCTGCATTCATCAAGATTCTCAAATGCACAAGGTACGTCGAATATAGCCAGATCAGGCATAAAGGTGACCTGAGGAGCAGTGTTCTGAACTACAAACGGAATGTCTCCGTCCTTGCAGGACTCAAGCAGTTCACGGTCTCCGCCAAGTGTTGAATTGGCATATACCTGGATCTTTATGCTTCCATTTGACAGTCTGTCTACTTCCTCTGCAAACTTCTCGGCATAGATCTGAGTAACTGTATCTTCAGGACTTGCCGTAGCAAGCGGATAAGCATATCTCTGTTCTCCGTCATTTTTGCCGCATGCGCTCATCATCATTCCTATAAGAAGGACGCTTATGAATATGACCGCCAGGCGGAGGTGTTTATGATTTCTTACTCTTTTCATGACGCACCTCCTATAACAGCAGCAGCGAGAACGCCGGTACAAATGTGAACAGCAGCAGCGCTATCAGGAAGAGTCCTATCATAGGCAGTGCCTTTCTTGCTATCTCCATGACCGGAACGTCTGTCAGCGCACTGGCTACGAACAGATTGACTCCGATAGGCGGAGTTACGAATCCTATAGCCAGGTTTACTACCATTATCACACCGAACTGGATCGGATCCATGCCTATGCCCTGCGCGATCGGCAGAAGGATCGGCGTAAGGATCAGTATCGCAGGTGTCGTATCCATGACCATGCCAACGATGAGCAGGAACACGTTTATGACGAGAAGTATGATTACCTTGCTCGAGAAATTTCCGAGTATGAACGAGCTGACCGTCTGAGGCACCTGCATAAGTGTCAGCACCCTCGAGAATGCTGTCGATGCTGCGAGAATGAACAGGATCGGAGTGAATGTCTTGATAGCTTCAACAAGAATTCCCCACAGATCTTTGATCTTTATCTCCTTGTAGATGAACAGACTTACTATAAGCGCATAATATACAGAAATTACAGCTGCTTCCGTCGGAGATGTAATACCTGAATATATGCATCCAAGCACGATCACCGGGCTTAGTATGGCCCAGAAGCTCTCTTTGAAAACGTTCATGAAGCCTTTTTCATGAAGCTTTCCTATCTCGCTTTCTATCCTTACCTTGTCCTCTCCGTTCTTCTTGCAGTAGAAAACAGAATATCCCATGAGAAGCGCAGCGATCACAAGGCCCGGAATGATACCCGCCAGGAACAGGTCGCTTACTGATGCCCCGGACGCCATTCCATACATAATGAACGGAATGCTCGGCGGAATGATTACGCCCAGTCCGCCGGCGACTGCTACGACCGATGTTGAAAATGTCTTGTCGTAGCCCAGCCCGATCAGGATCGGGATGGTCATGCTGCCGACGGCAGCGACAGTCGCCGGAGCTGATCCCGAGATCGCTCCGTAGAACAGGCATGTTACTATGACTGCGCAAGGCATTCCGGCAGTGAATCTTCCGAAGAAGTATGCAAATATGTCGAATATCTTACGGGATATGCCGCCCTTTGCCATTATGATACCTGAGAGAACAAACATCGGTACCGCAAGCAGCGGGAAGCTGTCAAGTCCGCCGAACATCGCTCTGATGAGATACTTGGCTCCCACAGTGAACGATGGATCGAATATATGAGGCAAAACCGCCGTTATTCCGAGCGTAATGCCTACTGGTATTGCTATTATAAGGAATACCACAAACAGTATGAACAATAATCCTACCGGCATGACTACTCCTTTCCGGCGTCAGCCGCGGTTACCGGCTGACCTGCCTCGACAAATGATTCAGGAGTATTGCGTTCAGGATGTGCCGGGTCATAGACCTTCATTCCAAGCGAGACCTTGAGTTCTATTATCCATCTCTGGATTATCCTGAAAGCTACCAGTATGAACGATACGAAAGGTGCTGCCTGGATATAATACATAGGTATACCCAGGGCCGGGCTTACCTGCCCGCTCTCAACTGCCGACATCATATACGAAAAAGCAAACGGTATCATATAGAAGAAAAACGCCAGCTCTATCGTATGATTGACCAGCTTGATAACAGCCTTCGTACGTCTTGAGAATTTTGCCACGAACTGTTCTATCTTGATCGATATGCACCTCTTGCTGCAGTAGCTGACGCTCAGAAAGCCTGCCCAGATGAACAGATATCTCGTGAGCTCCTCAGTCCACGACAGCGAAGCCTTTAATGCAAATCTGGAGAATACCTGCACTCCCATTATCACCGCCATTGCAAGCAGCAGCAGAGTCAGAATGAATTCTTCCAGATTGTGATCAAGCCATTTAATAGCTTTTGTCATGGCTTTACCCTTTCTTTTGATTATGCCCCACCCTTTACGGGCGGGGCATGTAATAACACTTTACTAGAGTGCTCCGTGCAGCAGAGTAAGTACCTGCTTGAGGTCCTGTACTCCCATCTGTCCCGGTGCAGAAGCTTTTGCAGCTGCGCCGAAAGTAAGTGCAGAACCGAACACTTCGCCTGCAAGACGGCTGATGACGCCTGTTCCTGCCATCGACATTGTGATGATAGGACGGTCAGCATACTCATTTGCCATTTCCTCAGTTGCAGCAAGGAGCGTAAGAACGTCTTTCTTGTTCTGAGGCATAACAGCGATCTTCGGTATATCTGCGCCGAGATCCTGCATCTTGCGGAGGCGTCCTACGATATCGTCCTTGTCCGGAGTCTTGAAGAAGTCGTGGTTGGATGCTACGACCTTAACGCCTGCAGCATGTGCACCTTCAATAATCTTCTTAACGATCTCGTCGCCTGTGAAGACTTCAACGTCTACCATGTCAACATAGCCTGTCTGAGCAGCTCTGATGTTGATGTCAGCATATACTTCATCTTCGATGGCCTTCTCTCCGCCTTCCTTCGAAGTGCGGAATGTCATCAGGATAGGTGTATCTCCGAGAACTTCGCGGAGATCCTTCATAACATCCTCGAGAGCAGCGAAGTCAAATACGTTCTCGAACCAGTCGATTCTCCACTCCACTACGTCCGCAGGAAGCTTTGTTATGGCTTTTGCTTCTTCCAGAATGGCTTCTTTTGTTACTCCTACGATAGGTACGCAGATCTTAGGCATACCTTCGCCGATAACAACGTTTCTAACCTTAACAGTGTTCATCGTTCCTTCCTTTCTGTTAAGCATGCAGGAATACTATTTCTCTGCAGCCTCGAGCATCTTGTTGTAGTTCATGTTTACGAACACTCCGAGCAGGGTTCCGATTGCTGTCAGTGCGATGTTCATAACCATTACTCCGGACGGAGTCATCGATGCGGCAGCTGTAAGGAGTGTGTAGTTGCACAGAGACGAAGCGATCATTACGAGGGCTGTAACTGTTCCCTTGATCTTAGGGAAGAGCATGTTGCAAACGGATGTTGCGATCTGCAGAAGTCCGCCTGCTCCGAACCAACCGAGTACGAAAGCACCGATCTTGAG
>CACZGY010000051.1 GCA_902780815.1 uncultured Eubacteriales bacterium | reverse complement strand
GGAGCAGTAAAGGAGCAGTGCTCCGGTCTCTACGCACAGACAATGGCAGAGAGAGGATTCCTGACAATTGCATTTGATCCTTCGTTTACGGGAGAGAGCAGCGGTCAGCCAAGATACATGGCATCACCGGATATCAATACTGAGGATTTCATGGCAGCGGTAGACTTTCTTTCGCTCTGCGGCAAGGCCGACCCTGACCGTATCGGTATCATCGGGATATGCGGATGGGGCGGTATGGCCATTAACGCTGCAGCGCTTGATACAAGAGTCAAGGCAACGGCAGCGATGACGATGTACGATATGACGAGAGTCAACGCGAAGGGATATTTCGATGCACAGGACAGCGAGGAGGACCGTTACAATGCCAAAGTCGCGCTGAACGCTCAGAGAATCAAAGATTATAAGGCAGGCGAGTATGCGCTCGGAGGCGGTGTAGTCGATCCGCTCCGTTCTTCGTAGCTGATTATTATGATTACTACAAGACTGACAGAGGATATCATGCAAGATCACTTAACTCCAACGGCGGATGGAACGTCATCGGATGCGAGTCTTTTATAAACCAGCCGATCCTTATGTACAGCAACGAGATCCGCAGCGCAGTGCTCATCGTACACGGAACAGAGGCACACTCCTTCTACTTCGGAAAGGACGCCTATGACAACATGATAAATGGCAGCAAGTACATAGATAACAAGGAGTTCATGCCAATAGAGGGAGCTGTACATACGGATCTCTATGACGGCGGAAAGAATAACGCCATTCCATGGGACAAACTGGAAGCGTTCTTCGGAAGCAATTTGAAATAGGATGAGCAAGGCTATGATAAAAAGGCTCCCGGAACTGGTAATAATGTGCATTCTGCTGGCAGTAATGCCGGCAGCTTGTGCTGCGCCGGAGGAAGATACAGTATCAGATGCCGGCGGAGCCGTGAGCAGGCAGTCCGTGGAAACAGATGGCAATACTGAAGAGGAGATCATTGAAATGAAAATGACGATCAACGATACACCTGTAGAGGTAACCTGGGAGGACAATGCGTCGGTAAAAGCTCTTGCAGAAATGACCGCTGACGGCCCTGTGACGATCGCGACGGAGCCATATGGCGGGTTCGAGCAGGTCGGCTCAATAGGGGAAACACTCCCGAGCAGTGATACGAACATCAAGACCAAAGCGGGAGATATCATGCTGTATACAGGCAGTCAGATGGTTATATTCTATGGGTCCAACTCATGGGCATACACCAGACTCGGAAGGATCACTGATAAATCTGATTCAGAACTGAAAGAGATGCTCAGCGGAAACGGGGTAACAGTAACTATTACAGCAGAATAAGTATATGGTATAATATTATGAATGTTTACACAGACATAATATGAGGATGTACTATGTTCGGCAAACGTTTTCTGTTAAACGATGAAACACTTCCGATAGTAGAAGAAATCGGCAGACATATGCCAGGAGGCTTCTTCATTTACGAAGCAGCCGGTGATGGAAAACTGTTATATGTAAACCGCGCGGCAATGGGCATTTACGGCTGTGCGGACCTTGACGAATTCAGGGAACTGACGGGAAACACTTTCAGGGGGATGGTGTATCCTGATGATTACGAATCCATCGCGACATCGATTGAGGATCAGATCGAATCCAAAGATGGCAATATCGATTTTGTTGAATACCGCATCGTACGAAAGGACGGCACTGTCAGGTGGGTGGATGATTACGGCCATTACACCGAGACCGACGCGTACGGCGGTATTTATTATGTCTTTATTTCTGACATAACAGAGAAGAGGGAGCAGGCTGAGCAGCAGGACCGCATGATAAAAGCCCTGTCTTCAGATTACAGAAGCGTTTACTATCTGGAACTGGATAAAGATGAAGGAATTTGCTACCAGGCGCGTTCCGATATGCCGGGATTCAGGGAGGGAGATAAATTCAAATACCTTGAGGCGGTCACCAATTACTGTAACAATTACATCGCCGAGCCTTACAGGGAGGAATTCCTGAAGTTCGTACAGCCCGATAATATCCGGAATGGTCTGGAGGATCATCTGATAATTTCGTACCGCTACATGATCAATGTGAATGGTAAGGAATCCTGGGAGGCTGTCAAGTTTGCCGGCGTACGTCATCCGGATCAGCGTGATGATCATCTGGTACATACGGTCGGAGCGTGCTTCGCGGATATCGATGATGAGACAAAGAGCGAATTCGAGCAGAAACAGCTGCTGACGGACGCTCTTGAGAGCGCAGAGCAGGCCAACAAAGCCAAGACGGCGTTCCTTTCCAACATGAGCCATGAGATCAGGACTCCGATGAATGCTATCATCGGTCTTGACAATATAGCTCTGAATGATCCGGAGACTCCGGTAAAGACAAGAGAGTATCTCGAAAAGATAGGAGCGTCGGCAGAACACCTGCTGCACCTCATCAACGATATTCTCGATATGTCCCGCATCGAATCCGGACGTATGATGCTTAAAAACGAAGAGTTCCCGTTCTCAGAACTCCTCGAGATGGTCAATACTATGTTCAGCGGCCAGTGCGCAGACAAGGGCCTCGACTATCAATGCCATATTATCGGCGACATCGACAATTATTATGTCGGTGATAAGATGAAACTGCGTCAGGTGCTGATCAACATACTCGGCAATGCTGTCAAGTTCACACCTGAAGGAGGCAAGGTGGAACTCACTGTCGAAAGGACAGCGAAGTTCGAGAACCAGTCGACTCTGCGCTTCACCATAGCCGATACCGGCATAGGAATGAGCAAAGAATACCTGCCGAAGCTGTTTAATACTTTCACGCAGGAAGACTCATCGATGACGAACAAATACGGCAGTTCAGGTCTCGGCATGGCTATCACCAAGAGCATAGTCGAGATTATGAACGGCAGCATCGAGGTCGAGAGCGAGAAGGGCGCAGGCTCTACATTCTATGTTACAGTCACGCTGTTTAATGCTGCAGATCATGAAGACGCGGAAACTGAAAGAGCCCTTCGCCCGGATGAGATGACCGTGCTGGTTGTCGATGATGATCCGGTCGCCTGTGAGCATGCCGCACTGATACTGGAAAAGGTCGGGATCGCCGCTGAGATCGCGTATTCCGGACCTGAAGCAATAGAAAAGGTGACGCTCCGCCACGCCAGACGCGATCCTTACAATCTTATACTCGTCGACTGGAAGATGCCTGAGATGGACGGCATTGAAACGACACGCAGGATGAGGGAGATAATCGGCCATGAATCCGCGATAATCATACTCACTGCATACCGCTGGGATGACGTTCAGGATGAGGCGATAGAGGCGGGAGTGGACAGCTTCCTGCCTAAGCCGCTGTTCGCGAACACGGTGATTGAGGAATTCAGGAGTGCGATGAAGCGCAAGGGCGTGATATCTCCGGAAAAGAGCAAAGCCGACCTTGAGGGACGCCATGTGCTCCTTGCCGAGGATGTGCAGATAAATGCGGAGATCATGATGATGGTGCTCGCGGTTCGCGGCATCGATGCAGATCTGGCGGAAAACGGCAAGATAGCTGTAGATAAGTTTGCATCGAGTGAGCCTGGGTACTATGACGCCGTTCTTATGGACATGCGCATGCCTGAGATGGACGGACTTGAAGCCACACGCAGGATACGTGCCATGGACAGAACCGACTCAAAGGAAGTCCCTATAATAGCACTGACTGCGAATGCGTTTGACGAAGATGTTCAGCGAAGTCTGCAGGCCGGACTCAATGCGCATCTCACCAAACCGGTGCAGCCGGAGGCTCTTTATGAGACTCTGGAAAGTCTGATAAAAAACTGAGAAAGATATAGAGCTAAGCATTGCAAGTACTGTGCCGGCAGTCATTGCAATGCTTTTTTATTACATTCTGCAATGTATAAGAAGGAGGTGCTGTAGATGTACGGTGCGATACTTGGAGATATAGCAGGCAGTCCGTACGAACGGCATAATAAAAAAAGTAAAGATTTCCCTTTGTTCAGCAGGTATTCGCATTTTACAGATGATACTGTGATGACTCTTGCGGTGGCAGCGGGATTCATGTCGGTTTTCAACAACGGAGACGATCAGATACGGTACGGAGACGATATAAATGATGACAACAAGACTATTGTTGAGGCGTCGATCACCAGAAGCATGAAGACACTTGGACTAAGATATCCTGATGCGGGATACGGCGGCAGGTTCAGGGACTGGCTGGAGAACGGATCCGGGCCTTACAACAGCTGGGGAAATGGATCTGCGATGCGAGTCTCTCCGGCTGCCTGGATCTGCAGTTCCCTGGATAAGGCCAGAGAACTGGCAGGACTGCAGGCCGCTCTGACACATGATCATCCTGAAGGCATCAAAGGCGCCGAGGCCCTGGCATCGGCAATTTTCATAGCAAGAGCCGGCGGCACAAAGGATATTATCAGAGCTTATATCACTGATGAGTTCGGATATGATCTTGCCAGAACATGCGACAGCATCCGTCCGGGCTACAGATTTGATGTTTCCTGCCAGGGAAGTGTCCCGGAAGCGATCATAGCATTCCTCGACAGTAAAGATTTTGAAGATGCTGTCAGAAATGCCATATCACTTGGAGGCGACAGCGATACGATCGGCGCTATGGCAGGCTCGATCGCAGAAGCATTCTATGGAGTCCCTCAAGAGCTGAAGAAAAAGTGCGAGAGTATGCTGCCTCCTGATTTAAAGGAAATCCTGAAAAACTTTGCAGTGGAGTATTTGCCTGGTGATCTGCTTCCGCTGAACGGAAAAATTGCAGAAAAAGGCGACTGGAATACTACAGAGATGCCGGAGGAGCAAGAGACATTTATACTGCACAGGCATTTCAGTGATCTTCAGATGGAGGCGCTCAGACGCGGACACATTCCTGAACAGATGGAGGACAAGTGGTTCTGGTATATGGAGGAAGATACCCTGTATGCTCACCGGAGCTGGACCGGATTCTGCATATACAGAATTGATTTCAAACCGGATGATAACCATACGGTCACGGTCAGCCGCGACAAAGAGCAGTATTCGTGCGCGAGCATCGAAGAAGACGCGCGTAAAATCAATGATCTGCTTGGCTGGTGGTCACAGAGCACCTATGATTATTACAGCGAATGGCTGGCAGAAACAGTGGATACACTGAACGGCGATGACTGAAATTCGATATGAAAACACATGTTAAACTGATGACCGAGGGGAAACCTGTCAGACTTATCGTAACCTTTGCGTTTCCTCTCATGATTGGGAATATATTTCAGCAGATGTATTCAGTAGCTGACAGCATGATAGTGGGTAAGACCCTCGGTGTTGCAGCTCTGGCGGCGTTAGGCGCATCAACGTGGCCGAACTGGATATTTCTCGGAGTGGTAATGGGACTGTCACAAGGTATATCGATCACCCTTGCGCATTCATTCGGACGCGGCGATGAGCGCATGCTTCGCAGAGGTTTTGGCAATGCCATCGTTTTATCTGCAGTTTTTGCGTTCGTTCTGCTGGCAGGCGGTGAATTGCTTGCTCGTGAGATGCTGGTATTCCTGGGCACGCCGGAAGAACTTATACCGCAGGCACTGGTATACCTGAGGATTTCCTATGCCGGCATACCGGTCATAACTGCATATAATCTTCTGGCATCAACTCTCAGAGCTCTTGGTGACAGCAGGACTCCGCTGTACTCGATGATCACTGCATCAGTGATCAACATAGCGCTTGATCTTCTTTTTGTATGCTATTTCAGATGGGGTATCGGCGGTGCAGCCTGGGCTACGATAATTGCACAGTTTTGTTCTGCTGCATTTTGTTTGCCGGCGGTTCTCAGGATCCGGCAGCTGCATATCAGGAGTGATGACCTTGTCCCGGATATCCCGCTGCTGCGATCGGTCGCTATACTGAGTGCTCCGATGATGCTGCAGAATTTCCTGATCGTCGTTGGCGGGATGGTCGTACAGTCTGTAGTGAACACATTCAGCGTAACCTTCATTGCAGGTTTCACGGCGGGTGCAAAGATGCATGGCGTACTGGAGATCGCAACATCATCGTTCGGCTTTGCCATGACAACATATGTAGCGCAGAATCTCGGAGCGGGGCGGATCAACCGTATCCATGAAGGCGTAAGGTCTGCTTTCTGGGCGGCGATTGCAACAGCATGTGTCATAGCTGCTGTAATGCTGCTCACAGGGCGTCTGATTTTATCGGGATTTGTTTCCGGCACACCTGAAGAAATGGAGGCTACAGTGAATGTGGCTTACAGATACCTTGCAATAATGTGTGTGTGCCTGCCGGTGCTTTATTTATTGTACATATTCCGCTCATCTACACAGGGCCTGGGGAATACGTTTCTGCCGATGGTATCTGCATTTGCAGAGCTGATCATGAGAGTAGCTTCTGCTCTCATACTGGCCAGAATCATAGGTGAAGACGGTCTTTTCATAGCAGAAGTAGCTGCATGGGGCGGCGCAGTGGCTGTCCTCGTGTTCAGCTATATCTACACTATTCGTAAGATTGAGAGAGGAGACAGGGGAGGGTATATGCTCCATGACAGTTAACGAAAAATTAAAAGAGTCAGCGATAAAAGAATACATTGAAAGGATCGAAGAACGGGATAAAAAGTATATTAATTACAACGTGAAACTGGCCGTTCTGATCATGGGCCTCATATATTTTGCAGTGTTCGCTGCGATTGCACTCAGGAACTATTTCTCTGGACATTTTGAGGATGGAGTGGAAATCTTCGGCATAGGAATGGCTGTGGCAATAGCATTTTTATTGCCTGCCTGCTTATTTACATGGGCATTGTTGAGAAAGAGGGCGTCAACGGAAAGAAACAGAACAGAAGAAGAGCTGCGCAAAACCTCATATGCAATTGAGGACGACAGCCTTGTCAGGAAGATCAAGGGAGATGGACGGAGAACGAAAAGGTATAAGCTTGAGCAGATCAGGTGTGTTTCAAAGGACGGCTTTACTGTCACATTTGAGTACGGAAATGAAGAGGTGGAACTGCTGGATTTCTATGAACCCCCGCTGTTTGACAGCATCATCGCAGGTGATTGAGATAATACTTTTAAAACTAATAAATATATGGCATAATGAATAATTATAAACTAACGTGTTATAAAAGAAGGAGGGTATTATAAGTGTCTGCTGATGAAAAGAAAGTAAAAGGCCTTAGTGTTATGACCTCCGAGTATGAGCTGGAAGGGCGTATCCCTACCGGCAGAGCGATCATCCTCGGAATGCAGCATGTCCTAGCCATGTTTGTCGGAAACCTGACACCGATCCTGGTCATCGGAGGAGCCTGCTCGCTCGGCGATTCGGGGCTGATGGTGCCGGTCATCCAGAACGCGATGCTGGTAGCCGGTCTGGTCACGCTTGTACAGCTGTGGACCATCGGACCTATTGGTGCCAGACTGCCGTGTGTAATGGGAACCAGTTCAGGTTTCATCGGAGTAATGAGTGGTGTAGCCGGATCCATGGGAGGAGGCGTCGTAGCATATGGAGCCATTCTCGGAGCCTGCTTTATCGGAGGTATATTCGAGATGATCCTCGGATTCATGCTCAAACCGCTCCGCAAGTTTTTCCCAAGTGTTGTAACAGGTACAGTAGTAACTGCGATCGGCCTGTCGCTTATCAGCGTAGGTATCAACTCGTTTGGAGGCGGCAACAATAACAAGGACTTCGGTTCGCCGACCAACCTGCTGATCGGTCTTGCAGTACTGGTCTTCATAATCGTACTCAAGCACTTTACAAAGGGCATCTGGTCTGCTGCATCGATCCTGTTCGGTATCATCTTCGGATATATCCTCTGCGCGATCCTTGCAATGTTCCTGGATACGACCTATGTCGTAGAAGGTGAGACATATATCCATTCATGGGTTCTGCAGTGGGACAAGGTGGCAGCAGCTGCCTGGATATCACTGCCTAAGATCATGCCTGTGAAGTTCGTGTTCGATGCACGTGCGATCATACCTATTATGATCATGTTCATCGTAACAGCTGTAGAGACTATCGGTGACCTTTCGGGAATCACTGAGGGAGGTCTCGGACGCGAAGCTACGGATAAGGAACTCTCCGGCGGAGTCGCCTGCGATGGTATCGGTTCGACATTCGCTACATTCTTCGGCGTACTGCCTAACACATCGTTCAGCCAGAACGTAGGACTTGTAGGAATGACCAAAATCGTCAATCTCTTTGCTATAACGATGGGAGCTATATTCCTGGTACTTTGCGGATTCTGTCCTAAGCTGGCGGCAATTGTACAGCTGATGCCTCAGTCGGTACTTGGCGGTGCTGCAGTAATGATGTTCGCGTCGATCGTAGTCAGCGGTATCCAGCTGATCACCAAAGAAGGAATCGGAAACCGTGAGGTAACGATAGTTGCAGTTTCGCTCGGACTGGGCTACGGCCTTGGCTCAACAGCCAATGTACTTGCTCATATGCCTGCATTTGTAGGATACATCTTCGGCGGTTCCGGAATCGTTCCTGCTGCAATCGTAGCTATCATTCTCAATATCGCACTTAAGAAAGATCCGAAAGAGAAAGAAGTTGAGCCTCTCTGGGATTGATTTGTACTGACAATTGCTGATATCGGAAGAGCTGAGAAAAGAATACAGGGAGTATACAATGGGGCTGGCATTAGTGGATCTGATGCCGGTCTTATTGTTCCTCATGAGCGGAATTATCATGTACAGCATGTACAGAAGTCCTCTTTTGCTCGCAGGTGTGCTTGCCTGTTTTACCGGCGGTTTATGTAAAGCCATATGGAAAATGATCATAGTGATCAGCAAAAAAGACTGCACCGGACTCACACGCGCGTTTCACATACTAATGCCTGCCGGCTTTGTTCTGATGATCCTGTCTGTCCCGGCAGGAGGCAAGGCAGCCTTTTCCGGACTGTGGCGGTCGTTAACAATGATGCCTGCATCAATCCTGTTTGCCGCAGGCTTTGCTCTGATGTGCCTGATGGGGTATCTTGGCTCGCGCCCGGACAGCGGAGCCGGATCGGACTGGACAGAAGAACTGATCAACACGTTTGCTCAGCTGGCTGTTCTGGTCGGTGTGATCATTGTATATTTTGGAACTTATTATCATGCGGATGTTTATGCACTTGCTGCACTTGAAGATACGGAAACGGTCGCTGTTTCTGAGATCGGGGCGGAAAATGACGGGGCAAACGGGTGGTTTTTTGACGGCCCGGGCACTGACTACTCTTTAGTGTTCTATCCGGGGGCTAAAGTTGAAGCTGCCGCATATGCACCGCTCATGAAAGACATCTCTGCGGGAGGTATAGACTGCTATCTGTGTGAAATGCCGCTGAATTTTGCATTGCTGGGCAAGGATGCGGCAGAGACCATACGTTCAGGAAATCCTGAGACATATGACAAATGGTATATCGGTGGACATTCTCTCGGCGGCGCAGCTGCTGCAATGGCTGCGGATGATGCAGAGGAAGACAGCAGTGCAGATTCATGGGATGGCCTGATCCTGCTCGCTGCGTATCCGACCGGAGAGCTAAGCACACCGGTGCTGTCGATATATGGATCAGAGGATGAAGTCCTCGATCATGACAGGTACAATAAGACAGAAAGCGACGGCCTCTGGCCGGCTGATTTCACCGAGATAATAATTGCGGGAGGAAATCACGCGCAATTTGGTAATTACGGCGAACAGAAAGGCGATGGAAGAGCAACTATAACTGCGGATGTGCAGCGAAATGAAACAGCAGAGGCCATAACCGGCTGGAGCAAAAGGAATTAAGTCTGATGCTGCGAGTTCTGTTTGACGGGAGGCGCAGAGTCATATATAGTCAAATAAAAAAGGAGGTCTTGTTATGAAAATCGCGATGGCTAATGATCATGCCGGAACACAGATGAAAGAAGAGATAAAAGCGTACCTTATCTCGCAGGGCTATGAGGTGGAAGACTTCGGAACTTATGATAACGGATCCTGCGATCTGTCAGACTTTGTATATCCTGCAGCTCTTGCGGTTGCAAAGGGAGAGTGTGACAAAGGCATCTTCTGTGATGGCGTTGGCTACGGAAGCGTGCAAGAGAGCATACTGATTCAAACATCCTTTGCCTCGGAGCCAAGATCATAGGCGGACTTATGTCCATGGAGATCGTCAAGACCTGGCTTACAACAGATCCTCTGATGGAAGAAAAATACCGCAGAAGAGTTCAGAAAGTCTGCGACATAAATGATAAACACTGTGTTCCTGTGAAATAGCTTTTTCTAAATAAGGAGAGCAGAAATGAAACAGATAAAGACATCTCGGTACGGAGATGTCTTTTTTTTGTCAGCAGAAAACCCCGCGTTAGACGCGGGGTTCCGTGAACGCTATGCGTTTGACCAAAAATCCTCCAAACCTTAGAATGTCGATGCGGTCTGCCAA
>CACZGY010000050.1 GCA_902780815.1 uncultured Eubacteriales bacterium | reverse complement strand
CATAATCATATTATTGAAGGGAAGTCAGATACAGGCTTTCCTTTTTTCATGGAAAAGCTAACCAATACCTCTTTTTACATTAGTTTTCCGGTCGCAAATGGCCGGGTCGTAGTGAAAGGAGGCAGTCCATGACAAAAACAGGCGAAACAAATATTAAAAATACTTTATTTCACAAGGTAGACAACACCATATATGAGATTCTTGTAAAACAGGCGGATAACGCTGAAGAGTCGTTAGAGGACATCCTTGTAAGACTTATTGCAGAGGAGCCAATCACAGGAAAGGGGGAATATGCAAATGGCTAAGAAGAAAGGCTATATTACAGCGCTTTATGAGCGACTGTCCCGAGATGATGAACAGTTTGGTGACAGCACTTCCATCGTCAATCAAAAGAACATGCTGGAAAACTATGCTCAGGAGCATGGGTACGCTAATATCCGGCACTATACCGATGATGGCTACAGCGGTGGATCATTTGACCGCCCGGGTTGGAAGAAAATGATCGAAGACATTGAGGCTGGTAATATTGCCACGGTGATCGCCAAGGATATGAGCCGTATTGGCAGGAACTATCTGGAGGTAGGATACTATACTGAGATATATTTCGGGCAGCACAATATTCGCTTTATCGCAGTCTCAAATAATGTTGACAGCGAGAATCAGGGCAGCTCAGAGTTTGCGCCGTTCCTGAATATCATGAATGAATGGTATCTTCGTGACTGCTCAAACAAGATAAAAGCTTCGAAAAGAGCTATAGGGAACTCTGGAGTGCATTTAGGAGGGATCCCTTGCTATGGATATCTTAAGGATCCTAACGACAAACATAAGTGGATCGTGGATGAGGAAGCTGCCGAAGTAGTCAGACTTATATATCAATTGTGCATAGAGGGCAATGGAACTCAGCAAATTGCACGGATACTGCGAGAGCGGAAGATCGATACGCCTGCCTATCACACGGCGAAACTGGGATTCGGAAGATATAAGAATCAGATAGAAAAGCTTGAACCGTATAATTGGAGCAGCAGTACTGTAAAAAACATTCTCTGCAAGCCGGAGTATATCGGCTGCACTGTGAACTTCCGAACATCGAGCAAATCATACAAGGAGAAAAAGAATCTGTATAATGATCCGGAAAAATGGGCGGTATTTGAAGGGACACAGGAGCCGATCATAGATCGATACACATACCAGCTTGCACAGAAATTGATCGGTACACCGCGCCGCCATGACACCCTAGGAGAATCTAACCCTCTTACAGGCCTTGTGTTCTGTGCTGACTGCAGAGCCAAGATGTATAACCATAGAGCCAGACCATTTGTAGATCGTTATGGAAGACAGAAGCCCGGCTTTGATGGATATGATTGTTCGGCGTATAAACTGTCATACAGGAAAACGTCTGAGACCAAATGCGCTTCACATCATATCAGTACAAGAGCTTTGCGAGAGATCGTTCTCTACACGATTCGCAATGTCTGCAAATATGCTATAGAGGACAGGGATGCCTTTATACAGAAAGTACGTGATGAGACTGAATCAAGGAAGGCTGCGGATCTTGAGGATGGAAAGAAACAGTATGAGTCTAACCAAAAGCGTCTTCAGGAGCTGGACAAGATATACCAGAAACTGTATGAATCGTTTGCTTTGGGCATCATAACAGAAGACCGATTTCAGATGCTTTCATCATCATACGAGGCGGAGCAGGATAAAATAAGGCAGGAGATCCGGTCATATGAGAGTATAGCGGCCATACAAAGAGATGTCGATGAAGATATAGAAAGCTTCTATTCATTAGTCGAAAAGTACACCTCGTTTGAGGAACTTACGCCTAGGATGTTAAATGAATTCGTAGACATGATCCTCGTTCACAAAGCCGAAAAGATCGACAGACAGCGCACACAGACTGTTGAAGTATACCTGAACTTCGTTGGGAAGATCGATTTTCCGGAACCTGAAAAAACTGAAGCAGATCTGGAACAGGAAAAGATCGATAAATACTGGAAGGACAGATATTGGAAACACAAGGAATATGAACTGGCTCGTAGAAAGAAAGAGATGGAAGCTGCAGATAAGATCGTTCAGGCGAGATTGAAGGAAGAACGGGAACGTACGATAAAAGAATTCAATGCTGAGGTGGAAACATCCGGCATAGAGAATATGTCGGTCATACCTGAAAGAGTCGTGCATGAAGTTCGTAATAGCACTGTCTATGCTCAGGCTGGCAAATAAAATCCTTTCTCCGGCACCCTTTCGGGTGCCAATACATGTAAGAAAGCGAGGGGAGCTATGAAAAGAAGATTCAAATTTGATGATTATGAGATCCGTATTCTGATATTGGCTCTGAATGAGCTTAGGAACCAGCTTATCCGGGAAGAAAGATATACTGATGCAGTCGATGAACTGCTGATAAAGCTGATATGAACTTGATATCACAAAAAGTGATTTCAAGAATTTAATCTAGATAGTTTTCACACACAATTCAATGATAGCATGGCTTTTGGTACTGTGTTAATATTAAAGAAGAACCCAATGCATATCGTAGGAGATTTTTGTTATGGCTGATAATGAGATTGTTATAATGGAAGAACGTTCTCTGCAGGACAAGGTATATAACATCAGAGGCATGTTGGTGATGTTGGACTTTGAGCTTGCAGAACTGTACGGATATACAACAAAAGCCTTCAATCAGCAGGTGAAAAATAACATAAAAAAATTCGATGCTGATTTCAGATTCGAATTATCCAAAGAGGAGTGGTCGAACTTGAAGTCAAAAATTTTGACCGCAAGTTGGGGTGGCCGCAGGACTATTCCATATGCTTTTACAGAGCAAGGGATATACATGCTGATGACCGTACTACGTGGCGATTTGGCAATAGAACAAAGCAAAAAGCTTATCCGCATGTTCAAGCATATGAAGGACTATATTTCTGATAACCCTGTGTTGTTTACGAATAGTGATATTCTTGAGCTTTCTGCAGAGACAAAAGATAACACTCTGTCTATTCAACGGATAGAAAAGAACATGCTGACAAAAGCTGATCTTCCGGAATTCATGAAACTGTTCGATCAGGGTATACAGAATGAAGAAGTACTTATCCTTGACGGCCAGCCTTTCAAAGCTGATGTTGCTTACCAGAAAATCTATCGGAGTGCAAAGAAGTCAATCATAATAGTCGATGATTACATCAATTTAAAGACTCTGCATCATCTTGTAGAAGCAAAGCCGGGCGTTAAGCTGACGATCATTAGCGATAATAGATACGGAAAACTGAGACTTTCGAATTACAACGATTTTTTGACCGAATTTCCGACAAAGACTATAGATTTCATCACGTCACAGGACAAAGCCCACGACAGATACATTGTCCTCGATAACGGCACTGCCGGGATGAAAGTCTATCACTGTGGAGCCAGCAGCAAGGACGCCGGCAGGCGCATCACAACGATCACAAGACTGATGGATATTGATGACTACAAGAAGACAATAAAGATGCTACTGGCGAATCCGCCGTTGATACTGAAATAAGACAGATTTTTACAAAGGAACATCGCGATCATAAGTGGTGTCCCTTTTGTCATGTGTAAAAAACGTTTTATAACAAACATAAAGGATAGATATGATGGCAGACATCATTGAACTGCAAAAAATGATGTCCTGAGCAGGAAAAAAACAAAAAATCGCCCCGAGAAGTGTATGAGCATAGTAAGTTGTGCCATAATGTTGTCTTTTAATACTATCAAACTATTCCTTTAAAGTTAGAGAATAGATGACTTCGTTTTTTGCATCAACTATGCAAATCATTTCAACTGCGCTATTTGAAGGAAGTGATAAAGACAACGTATCCTGATGTTTAACTGAATATCTGGTGCCAATTTGAAGGAAAAATACTTTTTCACCATCTTCTGAATAATCTGTTCCACCGATAAAGCCATCAACGCTTCTATAAAATGGAAGATGCAATTTTACTGTAACAGAATTATCAAAAACTTTAATAGATTCTATCTGATTTGATGAGCTAACTGCTTTAGACGAGCCTAGTGAAAGACTTATTAATAGAAGAATGGATATTAATAATACAACGATGGCCCTAAGTCGCTTGATAGTGTGTGTCTGTTTTTTTCTTATTACTGTATCTGCAGAAATCTTATCCACAACATCACCTTCTTCCTGAAGCAATTCATCAAGAGGTAGTCCCATCGCTTTTGATATGGAAATAATGGTCTTAATATCTGGATAATTTCTACCAACTTCCCAGTTTGAAACCGCCGATCTCGATACATGTAGTTCTTCTGCAAGTTTATCTTGTGTCCATCTAAGTTCTTCCCGCCTGCTTTTTATTTGACTACCGATATTCATCTGGATTACCTCCCTGCAAAACTTACATTTTTATACTAAGGGACAGGTAGCATGTTGTCGAGTGCGAAACTGTATTTTATGTATATGAATCAACGACACAAATTGTGTCATGCATAAAAGGAGTAAAAAGATTGATTTGGAAGAGCAAACAAGTTAATCAAATAAAGGATCGAGGTATAGTCATAATATAAAATCATGTTGGAGGAAAAATGAATACTGTAAAGAGATTCAAGAAAACATTTGCTGTAACGCTAAGTGTAATGATAGTCATTGTAGCATCTACAAGTGTGATTTTTGCAGATGATACTATTAATAATGGTGTAACACCTACCCCGCCAATAGAATCGGGAGTTCTTGAGGATGAGGATGTAGTGTTCTGTGCGGAAATAGGTGATCCAGAAGACTTCCCTCTAGAAGAGACTGAACTTGCTAATAACATGACCTTGCCTGAGGGTATCATAGTTGTAGGTGATGATGTTAATGGGAATCAGCGACCTACGAGTGTGTGGAATGTAGCGAAAAAAGGCAAATATAATATGAGTGGAACATGTGGATATACAACACTGTACTCAAATTATAAGTTTAAGGGAAAAACGAGTTACACCATTTACATTAAAAACAACGGATCATCAACAATAAAAGTCAAGGCAAAAAGACTAACAAAGACCTATGGAACGACTTCGATTGGCGCAGGAAAATCAGGAAGAATTACTTTTTCAAGTATAAAGAAGGCTACTGAATTTTATGTAACATTCAATGGCTACGGGAACTCGTTTGAAGGATATATAAAATAAATTTCTATAGCAATATGCCTTGATCTATACCGGTGTTTATCAAATGGTGACACCGGTTTTGTTATGCCCGGATTACCGAAGAAGGGAGGACACAGAGTGCCACGATTAAGCAAAAAGTACAAACAGGAATGGGCTTTTTTTCTCGATCATCGCAACCGTATGAAGTACAACGATCTCTGTAAGAAATGCATCAGAGAGTGTAAGCAAAGCTTTAGGGCGATCATCATCGATTGTCCGTTCGAGAGAAAATCGAAGAAAATCATTGCAGAAAGGGGGTGATCAAATGGCGAAGAAAAAGACAGTTGCAGAGCTGCAGGCTGCGCAGGAGAAGATGGAGAATGAACTAAAACTCAAGACCCAGAAACTCAAAGAGCTAAGGCAGCAGGAAAAGGAACTTACCCGTAAGGAGCGCACTCATCGACTCTGTACTCATGGAGCAATGCTGGAGCAGTATCTGCCGCCGGATGAGTATTCCGATGAACAGATCGACAGGTTCCTGAGGACACTGTTTCAGATCCCGGAAGTGACGCAGATCCTTCACCGGGTAAAGGCAGAGTCTGACGAGCAGCCGGAGACGCAGTAAGTCCCTTTCTGTGAAAGGGCGCAATTATACACGCCCCTGATGGACGTGATATTGCGTTCTCCGAAGGCTCCTGGCCGGAGAGGCCGACTCCAGGTACTTTGTGTACCTTACGTCACAGGGGACCTTGCCGTTCCCCTGCGCAGACTTTGTCTGCAACCCCTGGGCCGTACTTGCATCACGAGGCTGTTCACATTGGATAGCCTCCGTGAATGCAAGTATGACCGCATAACAATGTATCGACCGTTTGCTATATTGCAGGCGGTCTTTTTTATTCGGGCAGTAAAGAAAGAAGGTGATGGAACAATGCCATGCCCACATTACAGGATAAAGATAAGCACTCGTAGGAAGGGACATTCTGCAGTCGCTCAGGCAGCGTATCAGTCAGGTGACCGTCTCTTCGATGAGCGCGAGAACAAGACAAAGTATTACAGCGAAAAGCGGGACATCGTCTACACCGAGATCCTGCTCCCGGTGAATGCTCCGCGTGAGTACGCTGACCGCAACTCTCTCTGGAATGCTGTCGAGGCAGCAGAGAACAACTGGAACTCACAGCTGGCAAGAAGGTTCGAGATCGCGCTGCCCATAGAGCTCCCGATGGAAGAGCGTGTCGCTCTGATAAGACAGCACTGCATGGAGCAGTTCGTGTCGAAAGGGATGATCGCAGATATAGCTGTTCATGATCCTGATCCTCCGGGACATAATCCCCACGCACATGTCATGCTCACCATGAGGCCGATGGATGAGAACGGCAAGTGGATGGAGAAAGCTCATCGTGAGTATCTGCTCGATGAGAACGGTGAGCGGGTGCGTGATGCCAAAGGCAAGTTCGTGTTTAGAAAAGTCCCGACAGTTGACTGGAATGACAGAGGCAACGCTGAACGATGGCGCAGTGCATGGGAAGATCTGCAGAACAGATACCTAGAAGCTGCGGGGAGACCCGAGCGCATCAGCATGAAGTCATACCAGCGTCAGGGCATCGACAGGATCCCTACAGTACACATGGGACCTGCAGTCACAGCTATGGAGCGAAGAGGCATCATGACCAACATGGGCAACCTCAACAGAGACATAAAGAGTGCCAACAAGCTCATGGATGTTCTCAAGAGAACGATCGCCAGACTCATCAGTTGGATCGCTGAGATCAGACAGGCTATCACGGAACTGGATATGCAGCCGAAAGAGATCCCGCTCGTCACTCTTCTGGAACAGAGCTTTGAAGAGAGCATCACCGACCGAAGAGGACAGAAGCGAACTACTCAGGGAGAGCATGAGCGCTTCACAGCAGTGACTGGCTATATGCGTGAGCATGATGTCATGACTGTCGAAGATCTGGACAACAGACTGAATGAGCTGAATGCTTCCGGACTTCCTGTCAAAGAACAGATGAAGCAGCTGAGCGGCAGGATCAAGACGATAGAAAAACTCATCGAACATGGTGACAGGCGTGCTTCCCTCGATGCGATCCATGATGAGTATCTGAAGCTCCATTGGAAGGGACGCAAGGAAAAATTCGCTCAGCAGCATAAGGATGAACTCGATGCATGGAAAAGCTCAGACAGATATCTCAGAAAGAATCTGCCGGAACAGGAGTACAACGGCACTGCACTGAAGAACGAGCTGAACTCTCTGAAGCTGCAGCTCGATGGATTGTACGATAAGCTCAGACCTCAGAACGAAGAACTGGAACTGCTCAAGGATGTGAGGACTTATGTGAAGAGACTGCTGCCTGAACTTGAGCCGGATGGCGAAGCACTCACACCTGAACGCAGAAAGGAAAAGATAGAAGCTATACAGCAGAGACTTGCCAAAGCGAAAGCTGAAGCGGAGGCTAATGCAGCTGCCTACGCGAAGAGCAAAGAAGCTGCTGCGAGAGATGAAAAAGAAGGGAGATGATCAGTATGGAACTCACACAGGAACAGATCGAGGTCAGTCATCTTCTTGAGGTGACTGAGAAAGGTAAGGCTAAAAGCACCATCACGAATGCAGAATTAATCCTGTCATACGATCCCGTGCTGAAAGGTGCTATCCGTTTCAACGAGCTGACGCAGCGAGTAGATATAGTGAAGCCTCTTGGGTGGGATCGCACTAGCTATGGAAAGTCCCTCACAGACAATGATCTTTATAACATCCATCTGTACTCCGAGAGGACGTATGGTATCAGCTCCATGAAGCTGATCGAAGAAGCGATCCATATCGTAGCGAATCGGAACAGCTACCATCCTATAAGAGACTTCCTGAACAGTCTGGAATGGGATGGTCAGGAGCGAGTACGCTTTGCACTCAAACACTTCCTGGGAGCTGATGACAGTGACTACACCTATGAGATCCTGAAGTTCTTCATGCTTGGAGCCATCTCAAGAGTGTTCAGGCCGGGAGTCAAATTCGACTATATCATCTGTGTTGTCGGGGATCAGGGAGCTGGCAAGTCGACATTCTTCCGACTTCTTGCAGTCGAGGATGACTGGTTCACAGATGATCTCAAGGATCTCGAAAGCAGCAAGGTCTATGAAAAGCTTCAGGGTCACTGGATCATCGAGTTGTCTGAGATGCTTGCCACAAACAATGCCAGGAGCAACGAGGCGATTAAGAGCTTCCTCTCCCGACAGAAGGAGATATACCGCACGCCCTATGAACGCTACCCGAAGGACAGACCAAGGCAGTGCGTGTTCGCAGGGACTACGAACAAGATCAGCTTCCTTCCAAGCGACAGGACCGGGAACAGACGCTTCCTGCCGATAGCTTGTCGAGAAAGCGAGGCCGAGGTGTTCATCCTAGATAATGAGCAGAAGTCCAGAGAGTATATCCGACAGATGTGGGCTGAAGTCATGGAGATCTGGAAAAGTGGAAAGACCAGGCTTAAGCTCGGCCCTGAGGTAGAAGCCGAGGTAAGAAAGAGACAGCGTCAGTTCATGCAGGAGGATGTCGATGCCGGGCTGATCCTTGCATTCATGCAGGACTTCACCGAAGATAAGGTCTGCTCTAAACAGCTCTTTCGGGAGGCCCTACACAATGAATACTCGCAGCCGCAGAGATGGCAGACCAACGAGATCAACGACATCATGAACCAGCTCATACGTGATGGAACTCTGGAGGGATGGCGGTACTTCGACAGCCCACGCCGTTTTGGTTCTGAATATGGTACCCAGAAAGGATGGGAGAGGATCCCAGATGTCAACGAAGAGGTGTCAACGAAATGTGGTTTTGAGCAAGTGACCATGGACGAGGCCATCCATTTTTGATTTTTGCAGCTCTGTTGACATGGTTCGTTGACGCTTCGTTGACATGTAAATATGAGTAGGAAGTTGTCTGAAACCCTTGTTTTTCCTCGGGTAGTGATATAGATGTCAACGAAAAACGTCAACGAAGGGTAAAAAAGTATTTCGGAAGAAAAAGGCAGAATGAAAATGAAAAAAGTGTTTAGGTGTTTGTTGACATCTACGTTGACAAAATATGTTTCGATGGATGAGTGGCAGAGTCAGCAGATATCTGCCACTCCTTTTAAATTGAGAGATATTCATACCAAACGTACATTGCCGCTACTCTCGGGGAATAACGGCACTCCTGATGTAACAATATGATTGGAGGTAGAGAATATGTCGAAAATATATGGCTATGTACGTGTATCCAGTATTGATCAGAATGAAGACAGACAGATGATAGAGATGCAGAGAGTTGGTGTCTCAGAAAGCAATATCTTTATCGATAAGCAGTCCGGTAAGAACTTCGACAGACCGAACTATAAGAGGCTTGTCAGAAGGCTTAAGGAAGGAGATCTTCTGTATATCCTGAGCATTGATCGCCTGGGCCGTAACTATGAGGAGATCCAGAACCAATGGAGGGTCCTGACGAAGGAGAAGGGGATAGATATAGTTGTGATCGATATGCCGCTCCTGGATACCAGACAAGGCAAAGATCTTATGGGGACTTTCATAGCTGATCTCGTACTCCAGATCCTATCATTCGTAGCCCAGAGTGAACGAGAGAAGATCAAGGAGAGACAGGAGCAAGGGATAGCAGCAGCAAAGGCGCGCGGTGTCCGATTCGGAAGGCCCGAAAAAGAAGTGCCGGCTGATTTCGCTCAGTTGGTAAAGGCATGGGAGAAGAAAAATCTGCCTCTGCCAGAGCTGCTGCAGAAATGTGATATGTCAGAAGCTACCTTTTATAGAAAGGAAAGGATTTCACTGTAAAATATAGTGATAATATTGAAGCTGGTACTGCTAAGGTAACGGTCGAAGGTATTAATAACTATGTTGGAACACAAACTAAAACTTTTTCCATTAGTCAGTTGGACATAATCAATTATGAATCCATTAGTCAGTTGGACATAATCAATTATGAAACAATGAGGCAGTTCACACATACAGAATTGCCTTTTTGTTTTCCCTTGACAAACATGGTTCCATAATCACTTCGTCATTAACTCCGTATCTTTTAAGGATGGCAAACGTTATCACGACTGCAGGGAGACCTATCAGCGGATGCGTGAAGCCAGTGACCGGATCTGCCAGGAACGCGGTATTTCGACGATCGATATGCCGAGAGGCAGAGGCGTCAATCAGTATCTGTATAAGATGGAACAGGCCGGTATGATGACGCGATACAACGTAGCGCGACTTGCCATTGACGAAGCTGTTGCACTGTCGGTCAACATGGAGGAGTTCAAGGCGGAGCTCAGAAAGCGCGGATATCTGCTGCACTTTGATCCTTCTAGGAAGTACTGGGGACTCGTTCCACCGGGATGGAAAAAGACGATCCGGATCCATAAGCTGGGGGATGAATATACCAGGGAGCGAATCGAGGAACGGATCGCGGACAATGACCTCAGTATCCGTGCCGTACGACTCCGGCAGCAGTATCATACCCCGAACAACTACAGTCTGAAGAGACGGATCGACCGTATCATGGGACGGTCCGGGCTGGAGAAGCTGTATCTCCGTTATTGCTACGAGCTGGGCTATCTGCCGAAGTACCAGCAAAGCCCGACGAAACTTCATATCGCTCTGAAGGAAGATCTTCTGAAGTGCGATCAGTACAGCGAGCAGGCGAAGCTGCTCAGTAGGTATCACATCAGCACCGACGAGGATCTTTCTTTGCATGAGGCGAAAGTGGAAGAGAAAATGGCGGACATCACGGTCAGAAGGGATGAACTGCGCAGGAAAGCAAGACGTGTGCTTCCAGAAGAAGAGATCGCGGAAACAAAAGAGCAGATCAAAGTGCTTACGTCAGAACTGAAGCAACTGCGCCGGGAAGTGAAGGTGTGCAGCCAAATCCGGGAGCGGTCGGGACATGTGAGAGAGAATCTTGCAACCATCGACCGTGAACGGCAGAAGCAGAAGGAACAGGAAAGGTAAAAAGAATCAAAGAAAGGAGTGATGAAAGATGAATCCGGGAGGAGACGCAGCGGAACAAATCGTCAGACTATCGCTGGAAGGTGTGGAGGTTGCAGCAAAGATCTCAGGCAACGGAGCCAAGAACATCGGCCTGCTTTTGTACGCAGTCCTGAAACAGGAACAGAAGACAAAAGGCAAGGCCAGGCTCACCAGTATGCTGAAATCCGGTAAAGATCTGAAGGTATTCACCATCCGTCAGGAGGATCTGAAAAAGTTCTCTCAGGAGGCAAAGCGGTATGGCGTGCTGTACTGCGTGCTGAAGGATAAGAACAATCCGGATCCAAAGGCAGCCGTGGATGTGATCGCCCGTACAGATGATGCGGCTAAGATCCAGCGCATCACGGAGCGGTTCCGTTTCGCTACAGTGGATCAGGGCAGCGTAACGACGAACATCGAAAGAGAAAAGGACAGGGTGTTTCCGAAGAACGCGCCACAGAAAGAGCAAAGGCCGGACCCCATTTCGGCAAGGACAGACCGCGGCCCTCTGTCCGCGCCAGACTCGAAGCAGGACGGCCGATCAAATGGGAAGACTGGGGAGCAGAATAGATCTTCGGTGAGAGAAAAACTGGGGCAGTATCGGGCAGATCGTGAGCGTGCGAAAGCTGAGCGGGACCGTGCCAGAGCAAAGACACTCGATCCGAAGACGAGCGAAGCAGTCAGAAACGCAGTGAAATCGGTGCCGGTCAAGAAGGCACCGGGAAAGGACAGGTAACTTATGACAGAACGCGAAAACAACAGAGAAGAGATCACATTTGAGATCAAAGAGCACATCGCAGTAATCAACACGAGCGAAACGGGGTGGACCCGTGAGGTCAATCTGGTGTCCTGGAACGGAACCAATCCCAAGGTGGACGTGAGAGAATGGGATCCGGATCACAAGCGCATGTCCAGAGGCATCACGCTCACTGAAGCAGAGGCAGAGAAGTTCGCCAGAGCCATCGGACAGAGGATGCTGGAAAAGCAGAAGGCAGCGCAGGCAAAGGAGTCCCATGAAAGATAATCGGGAGATCCTTATCACTTCGCTGATCGGAATACTCCCGGTGGTATGGATCGCGCTTCTGATCGCACCGTACTGGAACGGAAATCTGTTTGAGGTGTTCCGGAAGATCGATGAGATCTTCGCCCAGCCCTTTCAGATCCGGTGGACAGAGGACAGCTTTAGGGCTGTCCTTTTCTGCCTTCTGGCATACGCGATGGGGATCTTTATCTGGCTGTCGTCCAGGAAGAACTACAGGCGCGGCGAGGAACACGGATCCGCCAGATGGGGTGATGCCGCATCTGTGAACCGGAAATACAGGCAAAAGCCGGACAGCATGAACAAGATCCTGACGCAGCATGTCCGGATCGGGTTTGATGGAAAGAAGCATCGGAGACTAACTATATGAAGTCAAGTGCTTTTTGAAGGAAAAGCACTTCGAACCTTGAGAATTGAATAACGACATGACAAAACAGACAAGCAAGGCTTGC
>CACZGY010000049.1 GCA_902780815.1 uncultured Eubacteriales bacterium | reverse complement strand
GGCACCCGGTGCTTTTTTTGTTTCTACGACTTTCATGTCAGTCTCCTTTCTGCCCGCAGCTAAAATAGCTGTTCTTATTAATCTTACAATCAAAGACGTGCACCATGCAACACTACAATGCTGTCGTTATATAAAAAAACAGACCTGCACATGACTGCAGGTCTGCCCGGATTTTATAAGCTATTTTTTATTGACAGCCCTTACTATCGCCTTCACGATCTCTCTGTATGCCACGAAGAGGACTCCGGCGATCGGCCATACTATCCATGTGGACTCCCAGCGGTTCGTAACAAAGCTCCAGCCGAGATATACAGCAAGTGCGATGCCCCAGTAGATACCGTCGTATTTCCCGGCTTTCTTGTTGAGCCTCGTGTAGTCTCCCTCTTCGAGAAGCTTATCATAACCGTCCTGTCTTATGCATGTGAGCACGATCATTTTTACTCCGGCAGCGATGATGCAGAGCATGATGCCTACTATAAGAAGGCGGCTATGTTTCTCTGCATACTGCGAGCGGCGCTCCTTAGCCATGCCGCTTACTCCATATTCCGTGTCTATATCGAGGTTCTCAAGATAGTCATACTGCTTGCCGCGCATTCCCATCATGAGGAACATACCTACCGCCGCTGCTACCATCACGAGCACGACCATGGTGCCCACCATTCCTGCGACCGTCTCGTTCATAGAGATCTTTTCTGCTTCCGCAAGTCCGCCTAACAGTATAAGGATCACCGGTGAAAGTATGCACATCATCACGCCTGTTGAGATAATACTCGCAGCTTTTTCATTGTGCCCGAGGAATGCGTTGGCCTCTTCCATTGAGACCTCTCTTACGGTTTCTTCGAGCCCGTTGTCAACAGGAGCAACTTCCGGAAGCTCCGGCTCTTCGATATCATCTATGAGAAGATAGTCAGTGCTGACGCCGAAGACTTCGGACATCTGTATGATCTTCTTCATATCCGGCACCGCCTGTGCACCTTCCCACTTGGAAACTGACTGTCTGGATACTCCGAGCTTGTCTGCAAGCTCTTCCTGGGACCATCCGTTTTTCTTTCTGTTCTCAATAATCTTATCTGCAAGAATCATCTTATTTACCTCCTTGACTGGTGAGTGTGTATGTATCTGTTTTGCACCTTTAATGTACAGTTTCAGGCAATTGCACTCTACCAACCAGGCTTTTCAATCTGTCAACCGGTGGTTGCAAATCGTTGAAATATATGTATTTTTACTGTTTTGTCTTCTTCAGTGACTGCTTTGCTTCAGGACTCGTATGCAAACGTTATTAAGATCGAAAGCATGCGAGTAGTTTACGTTTTCCGCAGCTGCGAACACTATCCTCAGCCCAAGTCCCGATACAGGATCATCAGGATTAAGGAGCTTATATCTTTCTGTAAGATCGAATGGGCGCCCATTATCACGCAGGCGCAGTATGAGCCACCTTCCGATGATGATGAATCTGTATTCAACATACTTTTCTCTGTCATCTTTGAATCCGTGCAGCAAACTGTTGGCAGCAAGTTCCTCCAGGCAGAGTCCCACATTGTAAGCCTGCTTTCTGTCCACTCCGTTTTCCTCGCAGAGACTGATCACCTTATCTGAAGCCTCTGTCACCTGCTCCATAGTCGTGATGTCTCCGCGTATCTCAGCAATGATATTGCCAAGTGCCGCACCGTCAGACTGAGCTTTGCCATTCCATCTTCTGACAAGCTGCACACAGGCAATGGCAATCGTAAGCACTATTTCATGAACGGCGAAAGCTGCATAGATACCCTGTATTCCCCAGCGGCGGCCCAGCAGCCAGGTGATCAGTACAGGCAGTGCGAGCTGGTTTATAAGTGTAAGAGTACCGGCCTCCTTTTGTCTGTCCAGTCCCTGCATATATGATCTTGACGCAAGATTAAAGCTCATGAACGGCAGCCCCAGCAGATACCATCGGAAAGCATAGGCTCCCATGTCCTGAAGGACCGCGTCTTTAGTAAACATCCTGACCAGAAGCGGTGCAGCTGCTGCAAGGATCAGCGCCCAGCCCGATCCATATACCGTGCAGTATTTCAGTATATCTTTTCTCTCCCGGCGCAGGGATTCTGTATCGTGTTCTGCTGCATACATTCCTGTCAGCAGAAGGACGGCAGTCATGATTCCCTCTCCGAACGCCAGCGGCATATAGCGTACTGCGTCCTGTATCGAAAGCGCTGCCAGCCCGGTAAGGCTGCCATAGCGGAGCATCATGCGGTTGACCGCCATCGGGTAAATAAACTCGCACAGATATCTGACCGCCATCGGGAATCCTGCTGTCAGGATGGCAATGAATATTCCCTTCTCAAAGCGGGGCTGTCCGAGCCGGAATATAGTTTTCCCGTTAATAAGCTGACTTCCCAGTACCATACACGAACAAAGATACGCCACGACACTGGCTATCGCTATACCCCTTATGCCGGCATCCATAGCTACAGCGAGGAGATCACCGATGACATCCGACACCATAACTGCAGCCATGGATAATGTAAGCCGCCTGTCTGCGCCTTCAAGCGCAGCCACCCCGCTCAGTATTATCTGCATAATGACCGGCAGACTGCCTGTCATGATAGGAATGAGGTAGTCTTTAACATCTTCATACAGAAGCGCGTCTTCTGTATAGTCCGCGAAAAAGCCCGTGATCGTATCCGGAAGGATCAATGCCGCCGCCATAAAAAGCAGAGAAACTACTGCCGCAGCAGTACAGACCCAAATGAAGTACTGATTAGCCTCCGATCTCTTTCCTTTTGCAAGCAGCTTTGTGACCTGTACCGATAGGCCGGTACTGAGTATGCTTCCGACCATATAGAGTATGGAAAACACAGGCATGGCGAGTTTCATTCCCGCCAGCCCTTCGGCTTCCCAGAACCGTCCGACGATCGCACTGTCCACTATACCTGTTATGGACAGGACCAGCGCCTGCATCATATGTATCATCACTATCCGGCGGAATATGCCGGACTGAAATCGTTCCATTTTATCCCCTTTTCAGCTCTGCTGCTCGCGGAACCTCTTCATGTCAACGTTTCCGTTTGCCTTGAATTCTACACCTTCAGATTCCAGAAGCTCTCGCTGCTCAGTCCAGCCGGGTACAGTGCGTCCCGCGCTGTTTACTACCCGGTGGCACGGATGGTTTCCGAACCTGTCCTGCATGCTCATTATTTTACCCACCAGGCGGGCATTTTTAGGCCGCCCCATAAGCGCGGCTATCTGCCCGTAAGACATAACTTTTCCCGGAGGAATGCTGTCAGCAATTTCAAGCGCCTCCCTGATCAGGCTTTCATTGAGGACTCCTGCAGGATCACTTGTCAGCCTGAAGCTCTCATCCACAAGATCCATCACGTCTTTGTCATCAAGCGTATCATCAAGCACAACGGATATCCACTTTTTATGGTTCATGTGATATGCAGGATATATTCCTCTTATCTTATGCAGGAAGACCGTCTTGTTTTCATCGGCTTTCAGATTCATCACATCGACCGTTTCCTCATCTGCGTTCTTATCCAGATGACGCCTGTCGATGTTCATTATGAGTCCGAACCATTTGTTATTGCTGCCATGCCTGAATACCCCTGAAGGCTCATGTTCCCCCTCGTCCCACGGAAAGTCGGGCTCCACGGAATACTTATCCAATATCATCGCAGCTATACGGTTGCTCTGGTCCGAAGCAAATGCGACATCAGCGCAGCATTTATCTGCTATGTCGATCAGGAGTTCCTCGTAGGCTGCTCTTACGGAACCTACAAATGCTCCTGCGTAATTGGGCATGCGAAGAGGAATGTACTCCTCTCCCATCATGTTGTCGATGACCCTGCCAATTACCCTGCCGTTCTCATACACTCTGAGTTCAGCTGTAAAGTCACCGCCCATGAATTCCTTTGACAGCGAATAACAGGCATCCTTGTTTTCAAATCCATAGTCTTCCAGACATTTCGTAATGAAACGTCTGCGGCTGAATACTTTCTGTTCTATCGTCATTTGATTTTCATGCTCTTTAGATATTCTTTCTGTTCAGGCGTTATCCTGTAGCTCTCAACTGATTTCTGTATGGACTTGTTGTGAGTCCACCGGTCCAGTTTTTTATCTTCAATGAACGTGATTATGCTGTCATACTGCTTTGCCAGTGCCGTTGCAAAGTACCATGCGCGCATCATATTTACATAGTATTCATCCGATTCTATTGCAGCCACCATTTCAGGATATGCTGCATCGAAATCATCCCCGAGGAAATGCTCCATGAGCATGCCCACCGCAAAGCGGACCGTATATGTCTCCCCGGACTGAAGCCATTCTTTTATATGCACCAGCAGGTCAGTCTTATTCTTCCCGAACACTTTCGGTGAAAGCTGATCGCATGTAGCCCAGTTATCTATGAAAGGCAGAAAGCTGCACACTCCGGCCATGCATTTTTCATAGTCTTTCATTCCGGACAATATAAAGGCATGCAGCTGATTTTCGTCAAACCGGCTATGCGGCAGTGCATCAAGGAACTCATCTATGTCATCTTTTTTCGAGAACTCTTTCGCCAGCTTTCTGAGTTCCGGAGTCCTCACACCGATGACACTTGCCGGATCGACCGTCGGCATCAGCTTTATCTGAAAATCTCTGTATTTTTCATCCTGCAATTCAAACAGTCTTTTTTCTATCTCTGTCATACCCGCTGCCTCTTCAGAATTATATTTCAAACACCAGCCCTGTCCTGAAAGCATGCACTTTATCTCCGAGTTCACCGCGCAGAATATCCAGGGCTTTCCGGCCGGTGCAGTGTCCGGTGTAAATATGAAGTGCCCCGGCAGCCTCAAGTCGCCCGGCAAAGGCTTTAACATACTCATCGCTCTTATTGAAAAGATGAAAGCCCCCGATCATTGCAATGATCTGCATGCCCGGATACACACTCGCAACTTCATTTATTATGTTGTCTGCACCTGCGTGAGAGCAGCTGTTGAAGATGGCCACTCCGTCATCCGTTTCAAATACCAGACTTTGCTCATGCCTGAAATCGTCAGGTACATACCTCATAAAGCCCTGCTTAAGATACATCTTCTCCTTTCGGCCCAGCTTTTCCAGGCCCGGTGTTGTATGTCCAAGAAGTCTGACACCGTCTGCTATCATCATATCCGGATCAGCCTTTATTATTCTGTCCGCATGCCGTTTCATTATTCCGCGCGGAATACCGGCGTACTTGAAGAAAAGTCCATGCCTGTCATAGCAATTTTCTTCACAGCCTCCGGCAACATAGAGTCTGGCATGGTCATTTAACTCAAAGAACTTTTCCAGTCCATTGGCGTGGTCATCATGCGCATGCGACAGCACTGCAATATCCACGTTGTTCAGGTCAAGGCCCATCTTGTCCGCATTTACAGCAAACAGCGGCGACAGTCCCGCATCCAGAAGCACCGTCCTGCCATTGTATTCTATGTAGAATGACAGGCCCCACTCCCCTTTCAGGCCGGGACCATCAGCATTGTCCACAAGCACATATATTTTAAGTTTGTTTACATTATCCATTTGTCCCGCCCGTTTCCGCATGTTCAGTTTCAAAGATCTATTTTTTCTATTTCTCTGAGGATCTCGTTCTGTCTTTCATAGAACAGCAGCTCCTTGTTGTGCTCAAAATATTTTTTGCACCCGTGTCTGCTTATATAATGCGCTGAGTAAAATCCTTTGGTTAATTCTGTTATGATTATCAGCATCTCCTGCCCGTCGCGGAATGCGTCCTCAGCAAATATGAACATGTTCTCAAGCTCCGTGTCGATCATTTTCACATGATCCAGATAACCGGCTCTTTTCTCATTGAACTTTTTTCTGATGATATCAAAGGCAGCGCCGCCTGACGGATCGCCTGCCTCAGCCAGAGACTTGCGCACGGATTCCAGGTCGTTGATCGTGCCGTGCAGTATTCTTCGCTTGTCATCTGAGAGCGAATTTGCCCTCTTGCCGGTTTCAAGCTCATTCCGCTTAGTCAGGATAACATCATCCAGAAGCCTGGAGGCGGATGCTGATGGATCCTCAAGCTCTGCCTTTATGCGGCTGAATATATCCCGCTCTCCGGTCAGTATCTGCTCATCGTAATAGTTCTGCCTGAGGTCGTTGCCGACTCTGTCAAGAATAAGACCGAGCAGAGAAAGCCTTTCATCATATTTTGCAGCGGCAGCACGCCTTTTGACATCGTCTCCGGCCTTTCCGCTCAATATGTCGTCTATCCGGTAGTCAGATCTGTACTTGCTGAACAGGTCATAGTAATTTGCGAAAGACCTGGAGACCTTTTTGTCCTGCAGATACTGCTCCACCATCTTTTCATCAACACTTATGCTGTTTTGCTCGTAGAGTCTTATCATGTCTGACAGGTTGAGCCATGCTCTTGCTGTCACTATACTCTTGCCCTCTACAGTTGATTCTACCCTGTAAAAATCCTTGCTCTTTATATCGAGATATGTAGATATGGAAGGATGCACTCCGCGGTCGAGAGCATACTCTTTCCATATATTATAGTCCGGCTCGATATCTATACGCTTGAGCCTGTCCCATGTGACTGTATCAAATTCACGCACGGAATTATTGTACTCCGGCGGGTTGCCGGCTGTGACAACTATCCACCCGTCCGGCACACGGTGTCTGCCGAATATCTTATACTGCAGGAACTGCAGCATTGCCGGCGCCAATGTCTCAGATACGCAGTTGATCTCATCAAGGAACAGGATGCCTTCTTTAACACCGGTCTCCTCCATCATGTCGTATACCGACGCGATGATCTCTGACATGGTATACTCCGAAACACTGTATTCCTTTCCGCCATATGTCTTGGTCGTAATATACGGAAGCCCCAGAGCTGACTGCCTGGTGTGATGTGTCATGGAATAAGAAACCAGACCCACTCCCAGCTCAGATGCTATCTGCTGCATTATCGCAGTTTTACCGATTCCCGGCGGGCCCATCAGAAATACCGGCCGCTGATCCTCAGTAGCTATTTTATACTCTCCGTACTCATCCCTAGTGAAGTATGCAACGATTGCATTTTTAATCTGTTCTTTTGCATCCCTGATATTCACAATGATCTCTCCTATATTTCATCGTCCTGCAGCACAAGTTTTATAGCCCATGGCGGTACGTCCGGATCCCCGTATTCATCATCAATGAACACAAAGGCTGTCTGGTAGTTCGGTTTGTAAGCCGGGAAAATGCCATAACCGTCAGTGAAGTATATGAGCCCCCTCAGATCCGAGAACTCTCCTGCTTCTGTCAGCTTGTCCACCAGACTGAAAACCGGCCTGAAATCGGTCCCGCCAAGCCCGAGGATATCCATTCTGCTGATATATCGGTCAAATTCCTCTTCGGATGTGATCTTTACATGCTCCTGTATGTCGGCATCGCACTGAATAATATGGATGTTGACACGCGAGAAGTAACTTTCTGTAGATTTCAGTATATTATATGTTTTCTGAAGAAATCTCTGAACAAGGTCACCCGAGGTGCTGGCAGAAGTATCGATAGCTATAACAAACTCTCTGATGCGCCTGCTCTCCTTATATTCAAGAGGTTCAACCAGCGGCATATTTTTATACAGCTTCAGACCGTAAGTATAGAAAATATAGTCAAATTCCTCATCATTAACACCGAGAGTCTCGCCCAGAACGGAAAACTTTTTCAGGAAAGATGTATAGTCATATCTCTCGCGGTTTACCGCCCTGAGGTTCTGTATCAGTCCGCCTTCTTCATCACCCTGCTCCTTAAATAGGGTTTCAAGAGCATCCTCAACTTTCTCGGCTATCTCTTTCCACTCTTCCCCGATCTCAGGCAACGGCATTTCTATGGTAGAATCATCTTCCTCATCGTCTCGGCCGGTATCGTTGCTGAAATCTTTCTCTTCGCTGCCGTCTGTTGTACTGCGCTGCTTAGGCCCGTGCCAGCAGGAGTGATCATCCGCTGTGAACAGAGTCCTCAGTCTGGCTGTTTCAGATTCGGAAATGCCTGATGTAAGAAAATGATGATATAGCTTTTCCGCTGTGAGCATATTCACTTCAGTTAAAAGCCTGCTTGTTTCAGCTGTCTGCGCCGGCGTTACCGAAGAATCCGTCACATCAAGGCCCAGATCGTTTATAGTGCTTTCTACAGCAATGTCACATGCAAGATCCCACAGCTCCGGAGACTCCAGACCGCCCGTGAACATGTGACTGTATATGCAGTGGAGCACCATATGCAGATAGTCCCGAGCCGGCTTTTCATTCTCTTTTTTGTAGCTTATGACTACATGTTTAGGATTATATACGATGCGGGTGCCGTTAGTTGCAAAAGTCCCTCCATCTGCAGGGGTCAGCTCAAGTCTGCCGATCGCTATATCAAGAAAACGAAGTCTGACTATCAGGAGGCTTCTGGCAAGCGTAAGTATGTCATGCGCTGCTTTGCTTATCAGGTTGTTATTATCATTTTTGTCCGTCATAGCTCATCCGGTATTGAACCACTGTAACACATGGATTCTGACTGTTTTTCAAGCAGGAATGCCGTGCACTCAGACGCGGAGACAGATATCGAATAGTCGATCAGTTCCGTTATATTTACGTCTTCTGCCAGATCGTTATCGAATAGGAATGCCAGATTATCGACAGCTCCCGTCCATATGGCCCATCTTGCTATACGCTTCGAATGTCTACGGATATAGTCGCAGTATTCCATACGTGTCAGGTCTGACAGTTCATAAGGGTGCATCAGGCGGCTGATCGCAAGCCTGTCCTTACCCTTCATGTTCCATCTCATTTCGGAAACGAACACCGTATCAAGAACGGAATAGTCGAATGTGTTGTCAGGACTGAATGCATCCAGCAACGCACTTCGCATGGCAGGATACAGATCTGAATAGAGCGGAAGAAAACCGGTCTCGGTTCCCGTCATGTCATCCAGCACAGAGACATCTATCGAGCTTTCCCATAGGTAGAAATGCTCTTCGTCCTCTTCCGTCCCTTTCCTGTCTTCCCGGAAGTAATTTCTGAAACCATACAGTGTGGACTGATATATCTTTATGCTTTTTCTTTTATCTACAGGTCCGAAGCAGTTCCTTCCCACATATCTTACACTTCCCGGAACAACGATCCCGGGACGTACGGTGTCAAACGCATCATCTCCGATCTCCGTAAGAGTCTCCGGCAGACTTGCAGGCTCCAGGGAAACGCACCGGTAAAAAGCTTTCGCACCTATCTTTTCCAGATCTCCGAATCTGACAAAGGACATCGATCTGCATTCTGAAAAAGCTCCTTCTCCTATCGATACCGCACCGCTTATATCCGCATATACAAGAGAAGTGCAGCATCCGAACAGGTATCGAGGTATCTCCCCGAACCAGTGAAAATCGGCACGCTGTATCGCAGTATGTGAGAAAGCGCCAGAGCCTATACTTGTCAGGGACCGCGGTATCTCAGGGATATCGAGCATCGCGCAGTATGAAAAGGCTGAATCCCCTATATCTGTGACTTCACCAAAAGTTACGCTTTTAAGACTGCGGCAGAACTCAAATGCTCCTTTTTCGATCACAGAAACATTACTCATAATGACAGTTTCAAGGCTTGTGCATTCCTGAAAAGCATATGCGCCTATATGACTGACATTCCTGAGGTCTATGTGTTTCAGAATTGTTTCAGAATCTTGTTTTTCGCAAATGCACCTTCTGCGACCGCCGTCACATTTCCGGGCATTACGAAACACTCATCGGAGCCTGTATATCTGCCGAAGATATTATTCATGTCTGACCAGAATCCTGCCATCTGCGATAACATATCTTACGACTGTATCGCTTACCATAGGATCACCGCTTGTGAGCACCACGTCCGCATCCTTACCGGCTTCAAGACTTCCTACCCTTGAATCAACCCCTATATGACGTGCAGGGTTGATAGTTATCGCCTGCAGTGCCTTGAACGGATCCATTCCTGCTTTTACCGCGAGCCCCGCGCAAAGGGTCAGATACTGCTGCGGGATCACCGGAGCATCCGTGATTATCGATACCTGAATCCCTACATCAGCGAGTATCCCCGGAGTCGTCCATGACTTATTCAGAAGTTCGACCTTGGATGCGTTTGTGAGCGTAGGGCCAACAGCTACAGGAACATCAGCTTTCTTCAGTTCGTCAACAATAAGGTGGCCTTCAGTACAATGCTCTATGGTGATTTTCAGGTCAAACTCCTTTGCAATGCGGAGTGCTGTCATGATGTCATCTGCCCTGTGAGCATGAGCCTTAAGCGGTATTTCTCTTTTCAGAACCGGTATGAGTGCTTCAGACTTCATGTCAAACTTCGGCATCTTTGTGATATCATCTCCGGCTGCTTCTTTGCGAAGCATGTAGTCCCTCGCTTCAAAGAGTGTCTGCCTGAAAATCGCCGCAGTTGTCATGCGGGCAGAGTCACACTTATCCTTATAGCATCTCTTAGGATTCTCTCCGAATGCACATTTCATTGCTACCGACGGATCGATCACAGCCTCATCAACAGTGTTTCCGTAAAGCTTGACCGCCAGAAAAGTTCCACCGAACACATTGGCCGATCCCGGTCCAGCAGCAACCGTGGTGACTCCCCCTGCCAGAGCCATCGGGATAGCCGTGTCCTGAGCATTATAGCTGTCAATGCCGCGGAGATGAGGTGACACGATATCGTTCATTTCATTGATATCAAAAGTTCCTCCCGTAGGACCGCCGTACGCATCAAGCCCGATATGGCTGTGTGCGTCAACGAAGCCGGGATAAGCATGGAGCCCCTCTGCATCCAGGATATCTCCGTCTTCACCGGCAGATCCGCCGACCGAGACAAGCTTTCCGTTTTCTATAACGATATCTCCGTAATAAGGTTCTTCATGTATCGCGTCATGAATAAGCGCATTCTTTATGATCATCATGCTTCCTCCATCTTTTTGCTGCAGCTTTTTCATTCTGCTGCTATTGATTTCTACACACTATAATATCACACCGGGCACTGCCCTGCGCGTATAGATGAATCGATTATGACACTTCAATGTGCTATCATTATGTTAGTAAATGATGCGGAGGCAATAATGGCAAAAACGGTATTGCAAAGAGAGATAGAAAGGCTCAGGAGAGCTGAACGGCGCTTTCTCAGAAAGCAGCTTGACAGGGAGCCGACCCAGCTGGACTTATTCCTGGAAGACAAAGTCCCTGCAAAGCTGGAGGCTACTCTTGACAAGGCATTTGCCAAGGCCTTCCACCTTATTTTCTCCAAAGGCTCCTCAATAATAAGCCGGACTTTTTCAGCAGATAAGCTGATCGAAGAATTTGAATCAGATACAGCAGATCTTGAGGAGCTCGGAGGCGGCAGACAGATGCGCAGGTTCAAACGCCGCGCAGCTGCTACCGGGACCGCTCACACCATTATTTCCACTGTCACGGGAGCTGCACTCGGATTTGTCGGTGGCACCATTCCGGATATTATCATTTTCATTACCCTGCTTCTCAGAAACATCTATAAGATATCGATGAAGTACGGGTATGCATTTGACACCGAAGAAGAGCAGAAATTCATTCTCCGCGTGATAGCGGCTGCCGTACAGGACGGCGATGACATGTTACGCGCCAACAAGGCTGTCAATCAGCTCATAAGAGAAGGCCTTTCCAGTGATGAAAGCTCTGTAGACGAGAGAATAAATGAAGCAGCCGTGGCTCTTGCACACGCGCTGCTTCTGATGAAGTTTCTGCAGAAGATCCCCGTCGTTGGTGTCATAGGCGGAGCCTCCGATTTTATTTACATGGAGAAGATAAGTGACTACGCGGTACTGAAGTATCAGCGCCGTTTTCTGGTGGATCAGCTTAGAAGCGGCCGGCACTGAAGCGGTCATGCCGGAGTTTATCCGCGAATCGAAACTTCCCCATTTTCATCTATAAGAAATATCTTCATTGAGCCGTTCCGGACGCATCTGATATAGTCCTGAACGCTGTTTATTTCCGTATTGCTGCACATGCCTGCAAGCTCCGGTCTGAATCCTTTTTCCTTTAATCTTGCAAAAGCATTGCTTCCCCAGTGATTATCCGAACCCGCAGTTCTCAGGAATCCGTATTGTGCTGCGTATGATTCTGCCATCTCATTGGATTCCCAGGCCTGATTTGAGTTTATTACCTCAACTCCATGAACAGATCTCGGGAACAGACGTATATGATCTATGTAATGCGCTTCCCTGTAAGGGTGTGCCTGGATCACAAACGCTCCGGCATCCATCAGGTATGGGAGCTCTTCGGTCTTCTTCATTTCGAGGATCTCCGGATGAGCCTTGTACCATTCCTTCTCCAGCCCGTAAATCAGGAAATCCGTGCCTTTATATGAAAGTTCAACTCCCTGGAACACCTTTATCCCGGCTTCCGGACCGATCCCGGCGGCTTCCTCATAATCAGAAAAGTAATAATCGATCTGGTCACAATATGGAAGACCCCTCGCTTCCGGATTAATGTTTCCATCCAGAAAGTGATTGGTTATAAAGATCCCGTCATATCCGAGCTGTTTATAAAAACAAACGGTATCCTCAACAGAGGCTTTTCCGCATTTGCTTACGGGAGCGGTATGGCAATGTGTCTCATATTTAAACAGCATATAAGAAAGTTCTCCCTATTTTTCAGGCTTTCTGTTGCGGCCCCAGAAGATATTGTAGATATCAGGCTTCCATACAGGTTCTATGTCTTTTACTGCTTCTGCTGCCGTTATCTCAACATCACCGTTATCAATATCTATCAGCTTATATCTGTCATTGCCCATGCCGAGCTCTTTCATATAACTCAGCTGACGCAGGCCGTGGCGTGTCTCGACTCTTTCGATCATGGCCTTGCCGCCGCCATCACGCAGATTGTATATGAGATCTATGCAGGCGTTATCCACCGCAAGTATGTCGAGAGATGCCAGGATGCCAACATCAGGAGTCACGACAGGTTCTGCCCCAACTCCCTCGCAGTCGCACGAGACAGACATGTTTCTCATGGTGTTTATGAAGCAGATATGGGATCCGAAATGGTCGACCACGGACTTGGTGCTCTCGGAGATCCTCTCCATGAGTTCCTCTTCTGCTATACCCCACATGTCATCGGTCCCTGCCGGTGTATGTATTTCTTTTTTCCCGACACGGCCATCCGCACAGCCTATCCCTATATTTTTATTGCTTCCTCCGAAGCCTCCCATTGCATGTCCCTTGAAGTGTGTAAGTACCAGAAGAGAATCATAGTTGAGCAGGTTCTTTCCTATATGCATCTCAGTGAACCACTTGCCTCCGTTTACCGGCAGTGCAGCGACTCCGTCCTCATCTGTTATGTCTACCGGGCAAAAGGTCCAGCCGTTGATCTCAAGGGTCTTTCTGTGCTGTTCAGTTGTGTAACGGTCACCTTCGTAGTACGTATTGGTCTCAACTATAGCTGCATCCGGAAGGCGTTCCGAAAACAGCGCCTTCACCCATGGCCTCGGCAGGATGTTTGGCCCTTCCGCTTCTCCTGTATGCAGTTTCACAGCTATCCTTCCTTCAAGGACTGAGGCTACTTTGTCGTAAATCTTCTTTAAGCCTTCTTCACTGAGGTCGCGGGTAAAAAAGACAACAGATTCTTCTCCGCTTCTCTCATTATACGGAACGTATTTGTTTCCATCCTTTCCTGGAACCATCCTTTTGATCATCTCATTTTCTCCCTTCTGTAACTGCCCATCTATATGTAATTATTACTTTCCCGACATGTTTTCCTTGCTGCAGTCTTAAAGCCATTTCTTTTTTTTGAAGAAAAGCAAACAGGCAACTGCAATGAAAATACTCAGCCCTATAACAACAGGATATCCGAACTCCCACTCCAGTTCAGGCATATAACGGAAGTTCATGCCATACCAGCCGACAAGAAGCGTCAGCGGCATGAAGATCGTTGTGACAACAGTGAGAAGAGTCATGATCCTGTTCTGCCGGACTTCCAGCTGTGCATGATACAGATCACGCACCTGCATCGTGTAGTCGCGAAGAGCTGCGGCGGAATCGTGCCTGCGTGCCAGCAGGTTCATAAACAGATGGATGTAGCGCAGGTTCTCCTCGCTGAAGAAACCGTTCTCATTCTCCTCCAGTTCCTGTGCCATATCAAGGATCTGTTCATAATGTACCAGAAGCTTGCGGATATCACTGTGGATCTCATTGACGCGGCCCAGATCTGCAGCATCTTCGTAATTCAGGATCGCATTTTCGATCCGGTTCAGCTCTTCCTCATAGTGTTCCATGATCGGCAAATCATTATCCACTATCTGTTCAAGAAAATCATAAAGAAAGCGTTCTAGGCTCGGCTCCCGCCAGCGTCTAGTGCGCTTTATCTCATCGATCATCTGCTCCGTTTTGCCGCTGTCATCTATGAATACAATGCCTTTTTCATCCAGAGCAAACGCAAAGCGAAAATCATTTTCACTGATGTTATTCCGGTCAGGGATCTGGAACGTCCCTGTCAGGGAGTCATAGTTGACCTCAGCTTTCGTATTATGGATACCTCTCGCATCCGGTTCCAGCTCAATACCCATGTCAAAGCGGTCTCTCTGCAGCGCCCATTCCGGTGTCGTCAGTACAGCCACGTATTTATAGTCAGTTTGCTCATGCAGTTCTTTCTCTGTACATGTCTGTATTGTATCCGCCAGAAGATAATAACTCATAAATCCATCCCCCTTTTTGTTTACGAACGGAAAACCAATTCATAGGTCAAAAATACTTATCTGAGTCTGCTTTTCAGGCAGCTCCCGCATGTATCCGAAGCATTCCTCCGGAGTGCACAGCATGCCGTTTTCCCTGCAGATTCTTCGGACTATATTCATGAGATGCTTTGCATCCGGACTTGGCAGTTCATATGCATTACCATATCTATGGATATACCGGGATTTCATTCCCGGAAAATGTTTATCCAGCGCAGCATAATAGTATTCGCGGTCTCCCTCCCGGAGTGTCAGCCCCATGCCAAAATCAATGACACCTTTAACACCTGCTCCGGCACATTCGTTCATTATGGATGTGATGTTTTCTTCTGTATCATTGATAAACGGAAGTACCGGGGTAAGCCATACAATGGTCGGGATGCCTCTTTTCTGCATCTCTTCAAGCACTTCTATTCTGCGTTTTGTATTGCATACGTTTGGTTCCAGTATGCTGCACAGATCGTCATCGTAAGTTGTAAGCGTGATCTGTACCACGCATTTTGCAGATTTATTGATCTCATCCAGCAGATCGATATCCTGCAGGATGCGGTCAGACTTTGTCTGGATCGCTGCGCCAAATCCGTACTTATGAATGATTTCGAGGCATTTCCTTGTCAGACGAAGCTCTTCCTCACAGTGCATATATGGATCCGACATAGCGCCGGTCCCGATCATGCATTTTTTCCTTTTGGACCTCAATGCTTTCTCCAGAAGCTCAGGTGCGTTCTTTTTCACCTCGATATCTTCGAAAGGATGAGTAAACTGATAGCACCGACTTCTGCTGTCACAATAAATACAGCCGTGCGAACAGCCACGGTAAATATTCATTCCATAATAACCGCTGTTTCCGGTCAGTATACCCTTCGCCTCAACAAAATGCATATTTCCTATAAGGATAATGCCTCGCCATTCATATAACGCGCCTTGATATTATCCTTTGCTCCTATATAACAGAATCTTTCAACGATTTGCTCCGGTGCAAGCTTTCTGGCCGCATCGGAAAGGCCATCGATGACGAGGGCATCGAATACCGACCCCGGCTCCAGGGAACCTGTACCGCCGAAAAGCTGTCCGCTCTGCTTTGTAGCCATCCAGAAAGCTTCCGGGAAAGTGATCTTCCTGTTGTTATCGGGCTCATAGAATTGTTTCAGCTTGGACAGCTGTACCGACCGGGCAGCCTGCGTATAAACACCAATATGATGCCCTGCAGAGATGTCGCTGCCAAGGCCTATCTTCATACCCCGGTCCATAAGAGCTCCGGTCTGCATGATACCTGCAATAATACTTATGGTCGCATCCGGACACTGAACAGCATAGCTGTCGTATTTCTGCATGATACGGATATCATCTTCTGAAGGGAAAATGAAGTGTCCGCCGATGACAGGGCCGTTATCCATCAGCCCTGCTCTTTCGTATATCTCAGTATCACAGGAACACTCCGGGAACAGGATCTTTGCCTGTTCTGCCTCCCAAAGGGATTCAACCAGATGAGTCTGCATACCGGTCTGATACTTTTTGCCTAGTCTGCCAAGGCCATTTATGAGTTCACGCGTGCATGAAGGTGCAAATCTTGGAGTGAGTATCGGTCGTGTATTGCGGTTGCTGCTGTATCTTTCCAGAAACTCTTCGGTATCACGGATCGACTCGGCAGTATCTTCCAGAAGATCGGCCTGCGCATTGCGATTCATATTTACTTTGCCGACGTAGCCTTTTATACCTTTTTTGTCCATTCTCTCGAGCAGATATGAAGTTGCTTCGGAATGGATCGTTCCGTAAACACACGCATGCATCGTTCCATTGGCGATCATGTCGTCGACGAAAGCATCATAAGCCAGTTTTGCAAACTCAGGATCTGCGTACCTTGCTTCCATAGGGAAAGTGCATTTATCCAGCCAGTCCGAAAGCAGCAGATCCATCTCGAGTCCCCTGTTCAGATACTGAGGCGCGTGAACATGGAGATCCGAGAAAGCCGGTATGAGAACTCCGTCTCCGTAATCTGTCAGCGGTGCATTTTTGTATTCTTCCGGAATTACAGGCAGTATAGCCTTCACTTTTCCGTGTTCTACAATGATATAGCTGTCAGGATGTACGGCAAGATGTTCCCTGTCTTCTGAAAAAACTATGTCTGCATGTATTATCATTTTATGCCTCTCCTGTTGACTTTTTTACCGATGACCGGCAGGCGACCGCGACGCGCAAAACTCCATATTGATATCGCGTATCTCCCTTTTGCCGTCAATATAGTCCTGATACATTTCTGCAAGTCCGGCGGCACAGCCATCACAGGATCCGTTGATGTTCCCGATAGATTCCGCAACGATCTGTTCGCGCTCTTCTCTGGTTGTATCTTTGATCAGAATTGAATCCATAATGTCAACCACACTTTTTCAATTGGACATCTTTTTCCTGGCCGCTTTTATTATCTTCCCTACGATCCTTCTTGTTTTCTTGCGCCTTATACCGTATTTAGCGATATCGGCTATTTCGAGAGCTGTGATCTGCACCTGAGGATCTTTTGCTATCTGTATTGCCCGTTCCTTGATTCTTTTAACTTTTCCGCTCACAGGGCACCTCCTCCCGGATCATATACACTTGATTCTTTATAAGCTTTATAGTCTGTAATTCCCTCACCTGTATTCGGGACATAATGTGAGTAGACCATATGAACAGAGTGACAAGCAGGCTTGCTATGATACAGGAATACTCTGCTGCCGGTCAGAATGCTGTAAGCTATTAAATACAAAGTTCGAGCAGCGCTGTTTTGCATTCATGGATTATCAGCTGTTTACTCCAGCCGGATAATCCTGCATTTTCTTTAGCTCTGTTCATTATCTCTATTATTCCGTTTGCATCATCGTTAACGAAGCATTTGTCAATGCTGTTCAGCTCATTAACAATTCTGTTTTCATCTTTTTCCTCTCTGAAAACCGTATCAGGACAGTTACTGAAAAATTTACGGTAACTGTCAATCTTGTCCTCATCAAGAAGATAGTTTCTGGCTTCTCTTCCGAACATCTGCTTTCTGTCCTGCAAAGCTTCTTTGTCTCTTTGCATCTCCCTCTTCATCACCCGGATCTTGGATTTCAGGAAGGACGTTCCTTTGATGAACACTGCATAATCCTCAAATACGGATGGATCATCAAAATACAGATAGATCCAGATTCCGTCAATGATATATTTCTTTTCTCTGTGATGCTTTGCATACTCCATTGCGAAATCAACGAAGTCTATAAACACCTTATCTTCGTAATCTTCCTTAGGGATGCTGTCTCTCTCGTCAACACCGATATAGTATTTTGCCCCTTCACCGTTAAAGAAGCTGTAGAACATATCGGAGTAATCCTTCAGCTCATCTATTGTGAAATGATCCCTGGTGAGAAGCAGATCGTCAAGCTCAATGTGATCGATATCATCCCCCTCAAGGGTTCTTGCCATCATGGATTTTCCGCTCCCTGAATGACCGAGAATAAAGCATATGTTTGTATCACCTGAATTGAAGCTGTCTTCCTTGTAGTAAAGGTCAGGCTCTGAAACCACATACTTTTCATTCGGGATCTGTGGATCGAAAAACAGGGCATTTTCGTCTCTCAGCTTATCTTTTACAATGAAATACATTTCCGGCACAATGTGACCTAAGAATTCATTTGAATAGTAGTTGGAGAATCGTTTCTGTCTTTTCGGCAGGGTATTATACCTGGCGAATACTCTGTCGAGCTCCCTCTGTGTAGTTATACTTTCAGTTATTATGGCAAGTGACGGGTCATGGACCGCCTGTTCCAGATCTGTATATTTTTCCATAGCCTTCTCTTCCTTCATAATATCATTTCCATTTTTTGAGTTCACCAAGGTATTCTCCATTAAGATAAACATATGGCCCGGCGTCTCCCTCACTGCCATAGTATTCATCTCTGTCCGCCAGAATACTATAGAGCTGGTCCTTATCACTTACAAGTATCGCCTGATACGGCTGCTCAAATGCGAGCTTTTCTATGTACAGGGAAACGTTCTCGGTCTGCCTGATCAGGACTCCCGTGTGTCCTGTAAATGTCTGATTGAAATCAGGATCATACACAACGATGCTGACAAGCGAGACATTCTCATTGCTGATCCTGAAGCCATATTCACTCCACATGTTCCCGAAAACTTCCGAAGGATCTTCATTTTCTCCGGGAGTCCGGTCACCGAAAAGTGTTGTGAACAGATCGAGGTTCTTCCTTATTATCTCATATCTGCCGGTGTTTTCTATGGCATCGACATCGAACATTAGATATGTCCCTGTATACTCGCTGTCTGTTTTCTCTGCCGTGAGGATCCCGTCAAGAAGCAGCATCGCTGTCATCCTGCAGTCAGCATCAGAATAGTCGTGATGCTTTTCCCATCCATCTGCACACGCTGAAAGATCCGGAGTATTCGCTCCGGGCTGCATCCACTTGTCTGAAAGCCTGGCGCCATCACCTGCTGATCCCGCAAAATCCAGGACCCAGTCATTGAATGTGACTACATTAGGCACGCCGGCTGCGTTCAGGTCATCACATACGTCTGCCGATGTCTGACTGCCGGCCATATTGGTAACAGCAGGCATAACAGATCGTGCATCAGTCGGCTCATCGACATTATTCCAGCGGCAGCCGGACAAGGTCAGAAGTGTTAAGCAAATTATAAGTAACTGTATAATATGTTTTTTCATTTTGCACGGAAGACTGGCTTCAGAAAACTTTTTCATCCATTTCTTCAATACCTTCATATTATTATACGGGATATCGTTCTGTCTGTATAAGTAATATGTAAAAAAATGTCCCGGAGCAATTTCACCTATGATTTATCTCCCGTGTTATAATGTTATCCACTTACACCTGTTGATGTATTTCCATTGACCAGATACCCTTTTTGAAATCAGCCCGGACACTAAAAAAGGCGATTTTCGCTAAAATCTGCAAAAATCGCCAAATCGTGAAAGCCTTGAATTTCAAGGGTTTTACCTCGATGTGTGTCGTCCTTGATAGAAAAAACTTTTTTGACCGGGCAGAGGTATATGGAAAAAATACACGTTATTATGCATATTTTTGCGCCAATGTATATTGATGAATAAATATGCAAAGGGCTGAAAATCAGTCGTTTTTTGTCCTTCCTGTGAATAATTGCCTGCAGTTTGAGCGTCTTCCAAAAGTACTTACTGTACAAGCCCAAATGAGCAATTTATTTCAAATACAGATACTTTTCATCAAAGATAAGTTCAAAAGGTTTGTTATATAAAGTGTCAATCCTTGTACTTATCGGTACCTTTAATAGCAACATTTGTAACTGCACGTTCCTTTGTACGCAAGGACTTCTCTTGACTTCTGATCATCTCAATATCATAGAATCCAAAATCAGTAAGCTCTTTCTCTACCTCTTCGAAGTCCCTTCCAAGGAAATGTTTCTCTGTCCATGCAATTGGAAGATCCTTAATGTGTTTCGCCTCCGACTGCTACGATGTCGTAGTCATTGGCTGCAACAGCTTCGATGCCGGCCTCAAGCGCCTCTGCGATAGAAGCTGCAGACATACTTGGTGTGCCGTCCGGAAGTTCAAGTACCTGCTCTGGCAGATACGGTACATGAACGAATCCTCCACGCATGTCAGGATATTTCTTGTCGATCAGATACAGCAGTCTGTACATGATGTCATTGCATACATAAGTACCTGCTGAATATGACAGTCTTGCCGGAATTCCCTTGTCCTTCATGGCTTTGACCATTGCTTTGACAGGAAGCTTTGCAAAGTACGCATTCTCCCCGTCCCTGCAGATCAGCTCATCAAGTGGCTGCTGTCCCTTGTTGTCAGGGATCCTGGCATCCATCAGATTTACAGCTACCTTCTCAATTGTCATGCCGGAGCGGCCACCTGCCTGTCCGACGCAGATGACAACATCAGGATGATTCTCTTCGATTGTCTTTGAGAGAACGAGCCCATCATCAACGAATACTGTTGGTACTTCCAGCTTGATGATATCAAAACCTGCGATATGATCCGGAAGCAGCTTGACTGCTTCGTATGCTGGATTGATTACCGCACCGCCAAAGGGATCGAATCCTGTGATCAGTAATTTCATGATAATTCTCCTTTCAATAGACCTGAGGCTCAGGGATAATGACCCGGCCTTCTTCTATGATCTTGCGATTATCAACAAATATGTCTGGTTCGAAAGTAACCAGATCAAAGTGGCTGCATGCTTCCTGCACTCCGCCAAGTGCGACATTACGGCCAAATCCTATATGGAATGTCCCGTAGGACGATTCATCTTCAATATAGCAGTTTCCCTCACATTTAGACAGATAGTTGAGTCCTATGCCGAGCTCTGCAGCTATATACATACGCTCATCCTCAAAGCTCTCAAGGTACTCCTTGAGACGCTTTCCATCCGGAGTCTGCTCTATTTCAGTGATTTGTCCATTCCTAATCTCTATACGGAAAGGTTTCTCGACCTTGCCGATATACCCCAGCGATCCGTCGAGGATCAGTGTTCCCGTTGTTTCGGTTTCTTCTATTGCGACATATATCTCGATCGAAGCGGAAGAGAATCCTCTGCCTGCTTTGACATCGCCGTTGAAGAATCCGGCGTAGCGGTTGCGCTTGTAGAAGCGAAGATCTGTACCGAGCTTGGTTGTTACGTGTACGACCTGACCGCTGTCGATATATCTCTTGATAACATTGGCGATCATCTTGCTCTTCTTGGTATCCATCTTGATGAATTCAAATCCGAGCATCGACTTGCCATTGTTAGTTGAGAGCGGAAGGGACAGGAACTTGCTGCCCCTTCCGATTGCTCTCTTTGCCGCCTTAGTGGTTACGATTGAATAATCCGCTGCGCCAACTATAACGTTGTAATCATCAAATATTGTCTCTTTCTCATCGAAGAAATCGCTGACTTTCTTGCCTTTCTCTTCCATGACCATGAGATCAACGCTTCTGGCACACAGTTCAAAGCGCTGTTTCATGAGGTGAGCTTCTTCTATGTGTGTGGTCGTGGTCACTATCAGGCAGCGTTCGCCTCTCTTGAGGTGAAGCCAGTCCTTGGCGATAATGTCTGCGCCCTCACTCATCTTGACAATTTCCTGAATCTCATAACTCATAAGTGGGCCTTACTCTTCTTGAATTTATTACTTTGCAATGATCATGTATGCGATCTGGAATGCAAGGAGAAGTGCGGCTGGAACGAGCTGGTTCTTGATAACGCCGAACTTATCCTTCATCTCGAGCATAGCTACCGGTACGATGTTGAAGTTAGCAGCCATAGGTGTGCTCAGTGTTCCGCAGTATCCGCAGGTAAGTGCTACCATTCCGATGATAACAGGATCTGCACCGTATGCGAGTACGAATGGAGCTCCGATACCTACTGTGATAACTGTGATAGCTGCGAATCCGTTACCCATGATAACTGTGAACAGTGCCATAGCGATAGCGAAAACGATGATTCCGACATTTACATTGCCCTGTGGGATTACCTTTCCTACAAGTCCTGCGATTACATCGCCAACTCCGGCAGCTGTGAAGATAGCACCGAGAGAAGCGAGCAGCATAGGGAGCATTGACAGAGGTCCTACCTGTGAGAGCAGTCTCTCTGAGTCTGTCAGGAATACAGCTGGCTTGTTGTCAGGGTTGAATACGATCAGCAGGATGATGGAGATGATGATTCCGGCGCCGATACCAACCATAGCTCCGAGCTGTGGCAGGAAAATAGCGAAACCTACTGCGCAGATACCGATTGACAGAGCCGGCAGGAAGATCTTCATTCCGATCTTGTCAAATACACTCTTGGAGTACTCTTCTGTAGGGTTTGCAGTCTTACCAACGCCAACCTTGTGAAGAATAGCAGGGATTGTCATGATGATAATCAGAGCACCGTCTACCATTGGCGGGATCCAGCGTCCGAAAGCAAGTACAACACCGAGTGTGCACCAGAATACAGCTGTTCCTACTCTGTTCGGATTCTCTTTGTCTGTTGCGTTCTTGATACCTGTATATAATGTGATGAGACCGATTACGATGTAGATGATCTCCAGTAATTTCTGACCAGTTGTTACGTCAGCACTAGTGAAAAATGACATTGTACGAGCCTCCTTTCTTATTTCTCTTCTTCAACTGCAATCTTCGCGATGTCCTCGCCATAGTACTTCTTAGCGAGCTTCTTGTCTCTGATGTAGTAATATACGATACCAACTATAACAGCGAAGATAGCTACAGGGATTTCAGCCTTAGCGAGGTCGATCAGTTCAACATGATATCCAAGTGGCTCGAGTGTGGACTGAACAAGCAGGCCGCCTGCTCCACCAACGAACAGTACCTGGCAGAAGAACCACGCAATGTTCTCCATACCTGATGCCATACCCTTGAGGTTGTCCATGTAATCCTCGTTAATCTTAAGTCCGCGGGACTCGATGGAACCTTCCATCATAGGCATGATAACCGGTCTTACGAATCCGGCTACACCACCGAAGCTTGCGTTGAATGCAGCGAATACAGCTCTCATGATTCCGTATGCGCCAATGATCTTGCCAGGGCTTGCGTTCTTGACCTTACCGATCAGTGCAGCAGCTGCATTACGCAGACCGTTTCTCTCAAGAGTTCCGGTTACCAGCATGATCAGAATGAAGATAGCCATGCTGCGGTTTGCAACGAATGTTGTTCCAAGTGTCTCAAGAAGTCCTGTTACACCGAGGCCGCCTACAAGTGCTGTTACGATAGCAGCAGAGATTACGATGAGGATCGAATCCAGCTTCAGTGCGAATCCTACGATTACGATCAGAACTCCCAACAATTTGATTAGTGCCATTGTGTTCCTCCTTATAAAATCTTGTAGAGTTGTGATATTGATTTAGAAATAACGGATAGGATTATATGAACTCTGATCAATCCACAAAGATTGGTCTCTTCCTTGTCAGTTCAGCCCTGACATCAGAATCTGAGAAGTTCCACTCTTCACGATAGACCTTGTGAGCATTGCGCAGGCTGCCGATGATGGCTTTGTCATGCTCAAGATGTGCTCTTGCGCAGCGGTTGAGGTACTCACCCTGTGCCGTCTCGTCTGCAACCTCACTTACATAATCCAGGCTCAGGATCCATGGGAATCTAATCGAAGGATATCTGTGTTCAGGATTATACGGACTAGGTATCCAGTAGTTGATCATGTTCTTATAGTAAGTAGCCGGGAACATCTTAGGCATCCAGCTGTGAGCGTATTTCTCGAACTGTCTTGCCCAGAGCTTGTTCTCGCGGGTTACTTCCTCGTTATCCAGATAGTTGTCAGCGATAACATCCTGGATGCGTTCATTCAGCTTGATGTTGTATGCGTATTCATCTCCGGTGATGTGATAGAAGTATCCATACAGAAGTGAACGCGGCAGCCAGAATCCTCTGAATGAAGGTGATGTATAGCCGGCGAACTGCTGCTCCCATTCATGGCTAGGAACGCCGTGATTATCTATCAGCGCATCAGGCAGAAGTGTCATGAACAGCCTTCTGAGACCAAGCGCCTCGGTATGGATAGTATCCATCTTGAAGTGATCATGATAGAACTCCTTGCCGATAGCATTGAATCTTGCGATATGAAGCTTCCAGGTCGGGTTGTCCTGCTGGAGTTCATAGTGCAGAGCCGCACCATCGACATTATCCATAGGGACGATCGTCAGGTTCATCTGCTCTGTCAGATCACTGTACTTGTCATTGGTCAGGAGCTCTCTGAGCAGCATGAATGCCTCGTTGGTGCTCGAAACCTCATTAGCATGATGTCTGCAGATGATGAGTTCTGTCTGATGAGCTGTGATCCTCTTGGTTCTTGATATATATCCGGTCCTGTCAGGTCTGAGCTCTATAGCATAGTGCTCCCTGCCTGTGTAGGATTTGGTAGTGCGGAATACGTTGAGACCTTTGACGTGCTTGAGCTGGTCAATGATCTCCATGCACCTGTCATATCCGATAAGATCGAACTCAGAAATATCGATATCTCTGATATCTACGTCCTTAGGAATCTCTGCCGGTGCTGTGACAAGGATGACATATTCCTTGCCGCAGGCCTCAAGAACAACTTCACTGAAGCGCTCTATGCGCTCTGAGATATCAAGCACTCCGTCTGCGAAGAGCTTTGCATAACTCCCGATGAATTCCTCAGGAACTCCCTCTACAGCAATATGAATGCGGTTGCCTGCATCACCTCTTGAAATACCTGTGACATATACATCGACGTCTTCTCTTCCGAGTGTCGCGCAAATCCGGCGATCCGCTGACTTGACGCAAGGCTCATCAGCCTTCCTTCCGAATACGGAAACCTTCATGTACGGCTTGCCGGTACGCTTGCGTATCTTAGGATATACAAGACCCGGAGCATCTGTAAGAACACCGCCCTTCTCGTTGCCGTAGTTCTTGAAGTAGTCTGTGATCATGAAGTAGATATCTTCATGAAGTGCATCAAGTGATGAATTCAGATCCTCTCTTGATGTGAGTCTCTCGTCAGGCTCACTCAGATCGAGATCGAACTGAAGTCTTCCGAAGAACGGCTGAGCAGCCATGAGGTCTTTGCCCTCCGTATGCTCATCCACATAAGCACGGAGCTCAGTCAGAACATCGCCCTGGATGATATCCCAGACCTTCTCTACATCAGACTCAACACGCTCATCTAAGGTCTCAGCGCCGTTGACTCTGACCCTGAGGTATCCAGTCATCGGATGAACTTTGCCCATGTCCTTGTACTGGTCGATGTAAGGTCTCTCTGAATAAGCGACCTTGTATGTATCTGTCAGGATCTCATTGCCATCAGTGTCAGTAACTCTGACGAGATATGTGATGTCCTGATCGCCCTCATAGGCTCTGAATACTACGTCATCTCCCTCAATGCCTGTAGTTGCAACGATAGTATCCTCTACCGGGTACAGCTCCTGCAGGAATCTGATCGGCATGTCATACCAGTGGTCCGGATTGCCGCCGACATTGTTATAATTAGGAATAGCACCATCTTCGTCCTTCCATGTGGTCTCTCCCGGTGCCAGGAAAGGCTTGAAGGATATCTCGAACTTGCCAACTTTCTTGCCTGCAAGTCTTGGCAGGATGTCTTCATCGATCCATGAGTAGCCCTGCTTGTAGGAGCAGAAAACACGTACATCAGTCGAGGCTGCACCTGCTGCTTCCAGAGACTTCGTGATCTTATCAGCGATCTCGGCTCTGACAGTCTTGTCTTCGCTTACAGCGATCCTTACCTCAACAGCATCTCCACTCTTAACTGACGGATAGACCTTCTCAGCAAGCATTCTGTCAAGGGTATCAACTTCCCATTCAATGTCATATTCCTTGGAATATCTGAGTTCATCATCCTTGTAGCTTACGAACTCTGCCTTAGGGAAAGCCTTCTCTGCGATGGCCTTCCTTGTCTTGATATCCGGATCAACATACGCAGTTGTCTCAGTATCACCCAGAATGCCGAGTGCAGCGAGCTGTCCGTCGAGAGTCCTCATCTGGAATGCGTCAGCAATCTCTGTTACACGGTCAGTCCATGTGTCAAAGCATCCCTGCTGCGGGAATGTCTCACAGATTTCAGCGACAAATCCGACAAGTTCATCACCACTGCCTGAGACTGTTACTCTTACTCCACCATCCTTGTTCTCCTGGACCATGCTGCAGGTATCTGCGTTCCTGAAGACGATACAGTTGCCTGCAGGCTCTTCCTTGCAGAGAAGTCTTCCGCTGTATGCGGTAGTCTCCATGCCAAAGCGGAATGCAAGGTTGCATGCTGCAGCGACAATGCTGTCATCTGCATCCTCTGCCATGACGAAATGTACATTCATCTCATCCGGCAGCTGATCCATGTTGTTGTCTTCAAGAATCGCTCCCTTGGAGAAGACTCGCTCAAGGCCTCTCTTCCTGCGCCAGTCGAAGTCCTGGATAGGCTTTGCGGAGTCCGAAGATGCTACGTAATCAGCAGGTACTGTAACCTGACTTGTCTTGGGCTCTATAGCTGCGAAGTGCGCAAAGTCTGCCGGTACCGGAGTTCCTTCTGTATAAGAAGTTACCGGGAATTCAGCTGCCTCTGTCTGGAAGCCTGTTGCGCGTGCATATTCAACTGCCAGTTCCTTAGCATGCCAGTCCATGCCGCGCTCAAGTCTTATCTTGTCTTTAAGCTGCTTATTCGTAACTATTCCTCCTTTCTTCATTTGATGTCTGATCATGGATCAGACTGTTCAGTAATTGCAGACCGCACCGCATACTCTTGTACGGACTGCGGTCTGTTTTTCAAAATCATTGTATCTTTCAGCATCCAACTTGTCAATTATTGTATGGTTTGGAATCCAATATTGTTAACGTGCCCCTGCTTTGAAAAATGTTCTTTAAATGAAAGTGCAGAAATGTTATTTTTTTGTTAGAGCCTAATTGCCTGTAGCAATTATTCAAGGAGATTTGTACAAGATGGCGACTAAGAGAATCAGCACGAAAGAAAAGATAATAGAAGCCGCATGGGAGCTGTTCATGGAGAAGGGTTACGATAATACGACTCTGAATGAAATCATTGAGCGCGCAGGCACTTCTAAGGGAGCTTTCTATCACCACTTCCGCGCCAAGGAGGACCTGCTCTTCAGGATGGCATGGTTCTTTGACAGGAACTATACTGACTGGACCGAGACACAGGACATGACGCGCAACAGAGTCGATCTTCTCCACGATTACGTCCTGTATTCAACAGAAGCTGTTGAGAATTCCAGGTATAAGTCCTTCCTCCCAGCACTGTACGGATTCCAGGTAATGACCGAAGGCAACAGATACATCATGGATGAGCGCCGTGAGTATTTCCAGCTTATGTACAAGCTTCTCAGAGAAGGGATACAGGCAGGACAGATCAGGGATAACCGTTCGCCGCTCGACTATGCAAGGAACATTGCCGCTTTGCACCGCGGTCTGACATACAACTGGCTGCTCTCACACTGCCAGTATTCATTGGTGGACACACCGTACGTGCCGTTCGGCATACGGCGGTTCAACCCAATAAGTAGTAATCTACACAGCTGAGAAGTCCTCGCCTTTGATATACTCCCTTTACGAGAGACAGTGAAAAACAAAACACTGTTAATCGCGAAGGGAGTTTTCTTATGGACAGGAATAAGATTCCAGCAGATGTGAGGCTACACTATCATTAAAGAGATTCTGTACTACTTTTTTGCTCCACCTCGTAATCCTCACAACATCTTCAATCGAATTTATTACTTCGCTTGACACATAGATTCTGCCAAGTCTTGATACTTCATTCCATTGAGCATCTCTATTCAGTATTGTCTTCGATCTGCCCATTATTTTCCTCCTATCTTCCTGAATAATCTGAGTGCTTTAGCTACATATTCCTCTCTTCTGTATTCAGGAATGTCAGCAGGAATCTGTGCGATGGTCTCCTGATCCCGTAGAACCAGCTTGTCCTTCTGGTTCGGTTTGATTTCATCCATTATAGAATCTATCAGGGCTGGCATCAGCGCGATCACTCCCTTATCTACCAGATCTTTGAGTTCCGGTATAAGATGATCAAGCCTTTTAAGCTTTCCGATTGTTTTCAAGTTGTCTTGCGGTTCTAACCTGAATAACTGATCTTCTAAGCGATCTTCATTGAGTTCTTCATGAAGGCTGTATACCAGCCCTTTTTCCGTCGGTCTTAATCTGAGCCTTTGCCGGTTGGCTTCTATCATAAAAGTCGCAGCCTCCTCGTGTGAAAGGTCCAACACTTCACATCTGAATCGATCCAGGCCTGCTAGCTGACACGCCCTGAGCCTCCGATGTCCTGACAGAAGTTCATATCGCCCATCTTCTTTGATTCTCACAGCTCCGGGTGTAAGCATCCCATATTTTCTGATAGAGTTTACAAGATCCACCATGTTTTCATCATCATCTACATAGAAAGGATGCCCAGGGAACGAGTCTATGCTTTTGATCGGTATATTACACATCCTTCGTGCATCCTGTCTGATGTCCCTTGTCTTCTCAATAATCGCATCCATTATTATTGAAAGTACGATGACCTTTTCCGTGTCCGGCAGGTCCGATATTGCCGTCCTAATTTGTTCTCTTATATCCATATAAACAACTCCTCAACTGGCTCTTTATAACCAATGCCCTGTTTCCTTTTTATATGCTTCACTGATCTTAACCTTAAGACTGATCACTTCATCTGGATAGAGAAGCCCTTCAGCTTCGGCTCTGCTTATGATCGCCAGCTCCATTGAATACAGCAGTCGTCTGTCAAATTCGCTCATCACATCAGTCTCCATCTCTGCCTCCTCTTCTTCTTTCATCTATTGATTATCAGATTCAGTTTACAGAGAGACAGGATAGCTCACAATTCTGTGAACGCTTGCATAAAAGGTGCAACGTGTTATTCTGCATATTAAAAAGGCACGGTGTATAGCGTGTACCGTGCCTTATGCATCGTCTGAATAATTATTCAGTGAATATGCATCCCCAGTGCATTGGAGCAGTATGGAATTGTAATGAAAAGAGCAATAATTGTACTCACAAAATTGTATCCGCGCTATTGTGCGAACTACCCCGCACTTTTCAGAGCCAGAGATGCTCAAGCTCAATATTTTCAAGGGTTTGGCATCATTTAGCGAATCATCAGAACTACACCTGTTGATATGTTCCCCTGCTCATGCGGCCCATTTTTGAGACCCCGAAAAGGCGTTTTTTTGATCACTTCTGCTTTTTCAGAGAAAAACTATGAATCGCTGAAACGCAGTGATTTCAAGGGTTTTCAACGTTTTTTCTTTTGTATCCTCGCTACGACCTCGATGTGTGATGTCCATGGAAACTGGTCGACAGGAGTGGCTTCGATGAACTCATATCCATTCGCCGTCAGGTATTTGATATCGCGCGCAAGCGTGCCGGGATCGCATGAAACATATACTATGCGATCGGGTGCTGCCTGCACCACTGCGGCGAGCAGCGGCTCGGCGCAGCCGGCACGCGGCGGGTCGAGCACCGCCACATCTGCGTGTTCCAGTCTGATCTCCGGTTCCCTCTCTACTCTATCATTTACCTCATTCCATTTATACAGTTTCGCCAGTCCCATCATTCCCGGAAGCTCCTCTTCAGCTTTACCGCAAATATATCTGGTGTTTATCACTCCGTTTATAACAGAATTCCTGTTGGCGTCCAGGACTGCAGGCTTAACCGATTC
>CACZGY010000048.1 GCA_902780815.1 uncultured Eubacteriales bacterium | reverse complement strand
ATCCACCTGTTCCCATCCCGAACACAGTAGTTAAGCTCCTTAGCGCCGATGATACTTGGGGGGTGACCCTCTGGGAAATTAGGACGTCGCCGCTTTTTTCTTTTTTGAAAATATTCCTGCTATACAGCAAACCCGGAACAGAACAAAATGAAACCTTATTTTTTGAAACAACGCATAGTTGTTTTTTTGTTTTGTAAAATATGTTTCTAAATTAATACAATCCAATCTTCACCTAATCTTAACAATTATTATGTTTTAGGATACTGAAAATGATATAATAGTTTCGGCAATGCAGGTTGCAGCTTTTTTGCGCGCCTGTCAATGACTATAACCAATTAATTATTACTTGTTATAGAGAGGGAATAAAAATGAAAAAAGGATTAAGCATTCTCCTCGTAGCAGCAGCACTGTTTGGATTTTATGGCAGCGCCGTAAACCTGAACGATGTGCTTGCTTGCAAGGACTATTGGGAGAAGGCAGGTGAAGAGTCCACAGCTAACATGAACAAGCTCGAGGATGGACTTAACCAGCTCAAGGAAAATGAGCAGGCTTATCTTGACGGTCAGGATCAGTTAGCAGAGGGCGAAAAGACACTTGCTGATGGTGAGGCTGCACTTGCTGATGGTGAAGCTCAGTACGCTCAGGGTCTTGCCGATTACGAAGCAGCTCCTGCAAAGTTAGCTGATGCAAGAGAGAAGATTGCAGCTGGAGAAGCAGAACTACAGGATGGTCAGGATGCCATTGATGGTCTTACACAGCTTATTAATGGTATAAAGCAGATCCGCGGTGGTTACAATGACAGCTGGAGACCTGGGTATGAAGCTCTGAAAGGCGCCAGAAAGCAGCTCTTTGACAGCACCAAGGGCTCAAAAAAGGATCTTACAGATCTGGCAGCGTTCCTGCCTGATGACAGACAGAAAGCTTATGTTGCGGCTGTAAGTGATGTTGCAGGTGATGATTCCTCACAATCAGCCAAGGATTATAAGACTTTCATCGATAGCACAAATAATCTCGCAAAGAATCTTCCTGTCATCAAAAAGGTTGTTGAGAAGTCCTACAACGATGCTAACAACTTGTATACTTTATTAAAGGCACAGCAAACGAACTTTGATTTTGCGAAAGTTGCAAGCGAACAGAAAGAAGGCCTTCTCAGCCTTAAGAAACTGATTGCACAGGCTAACGGTAAAGAAGCTGCTGAGACCTACGAGGCAACTGTAAACGCAGTCGCAGATGCATATGATAATTTCGATGATACAGTAGATCTGAAGTACGATCAGTACATGTCAACAGATGAGGGGAAGCAGACAGAAGCTTACCTGATAGCACAGAACACAGCTGATGACTCTGATGCAATGAAGCAGGGATGGGCTCAGTTCTGGGAGAGTGATAACGGAAAAGCTGCACTTGCTCAGATATTAGGTGTGCCTGTCGCTTCTCTTGATGCTGTGCCTGATGATGCTAAGGCGCAGGCAAAAGCAGGATTCAAGGCTTCTGAAACAGGAAAACAGGTTAATGCACAAATCAAAAAGCAGATTGAACCTATGGTTAAGGAAGCTGTTGATGCTGGTATCAAGGAAAATGTCAAGCAGAAAGTCCTTGAAGCATATGAGGATCCTGCAGGTGATCTCACAAAGGCTAAATATGGTCTTACCGTTGACTATACTATTGACGAAGAAGATGATACCCAGGATGGCGGCGTTGTCGGTATCGTAGTAAACACTCTCAAGGCTGTAAATGAGAAGGTAAATGGTAAAGGTAATAGCATCGATAAGCTGATTAATGAAGGACTTACACCGTTCAACGCTCAGGTTACTGACAGTAAGGTCGATGCTCTATCGGATGGTCAGAACACTGTCGCAGGCGGCGTTGCTACAGTTGCATCTGCAGTTCTCGGCAATGAAACTCTGAGATCCGGCGTTCAGAAGAACTTCGGAAGTCAGGCTATAGCACTTCTCAATGCATATAAGAGCAGCAACAGTCCTCTCAGCACTGGCGTTTCCAACTTTGCCGCTTTCGAGGCACAGATGGATCAGAATCCTGGAATCAACGGCTTCCTGAAAAAAGCGCAGGATCTTCTTACTCAGACAAGAGCTGATGGCCTGAAGAAGCTTGCTGCAGGAAAGAAAAAACTTGCTAATGGTAAGGCGCAGTATGCACAAGGCCTTGCGGATTACGAAGCAGCTCCTGGTAAGCTGGCAGATGCAGAAAAGCAGCTGGCAGACGGACGTCAGCAGCTCGAAGACGGACGCCAGGCTCTTGCCGACGGAAAGGCTAAACTTGCTGAGTACGAAGACGGTGAACAGCAGGTAAGAGATGGCCTCAAGACTCTTACAGATACTGAGGCAGATCTTGATCTCAAGAGCATTGCAGACAGACTGAACGGCGACGTTGATTTCGATAACGGAGATACTCATCTTGAGCTTGACGAGGGTCTTGCAGCAGTCGAAGTCGGAAGAGGCTATCAGGCTGAAGACGGCGTTCTGATCACGGATGAGATCATGGCCAGAGCAGTCGGAACAGGCGCTCTCCTCGGAGCAGGCGTCCTGGCAGTACTCGCAGCTATTCTTTCCTTCCTGAAGAAGAATAAAGGCGCTGGCGTCTTCGCTATCCTTGCCGCAGCAGCAGGAGCATTCGGCGCATTCTACGGCACACAGGCCGGCACATACTTCTCGAGCATCGCAGGCTCGACAGTTGGTGCAACGGGCTGGATAGCAGCCGGAATCCTCGGTGCAGTCGCATTGGTTCACGCCATTGTTCACTTCACTGCAAAGCCGGAAGCTTAATCAGCAATATATAAAAGTTATCAAACAATTCACAGAGAGGTGCAGATCTGCGCCTCTCTGTATTTTTTATAATAATTCTGATTGATCTTTTTACAGATGTTATAATGATTTGGAATGTAATCTGTTTTTCAGACCATAGTATGGAGGATGCATATTGTCTCACACAATTGAATTGAAAAACGTTTCTAAATACTATGCCAGCGAAGACGATGTCAGTCTGGGGCTTTCGCGCATAGATCTTGAGCTTGACATAGGTGAGTTCGTTGTTATTACAGGAGAGAGTGGCAGTGGTAAGTCTACGCTCCTAAATGTGATCAGTGGTCTTGACACCTATGAAGAAGGCGAGATGTTCGTGTGCGGTGAAGATACTACTGCGTATGGAACAGATGAATACGAGAATTACCGCAAAACATATATCGGTAATATTTTTCAGGACTTCAACCTCATTAACAGCTATACAGTCTACCAGAATGTTGAAGTCGTAATGCTGCTTTCAGGAAAAAAGAAAGAGGAGTGCAAACAGACTATAGATCGTCTGATAGATCAGGTTGGACTCAGTGAATACAGGAATACTAAGGTGTCCAAGCTTTCCGGCGGACAGAAACAAAGAGTGGCTATCGCGAGAGCACTCGCAAAAAATGCTCCTGTTATAGTTGCAGATGAACCTACAGGCAATCTGGACAGTTCATCGGCTAATTCTGTAATGGATACTCTGGCGAAGGTATCAAAGGATAGGCTGGTAGTTATAGTTACACATAATTATGAACAGGCCGAGCCTTACGCTACCCGAAAAATCACGATGCATGATGGCAGCATCATTGAAGATAAGAGGCTGAACCAGGCAAATTCTGAAGGATCCAAAACGATCGATCAATTGTATGACAGTCTTAGGGAAGAGGTAATTCTTCAGGGCCAAAAGGTTTCAGGTGTTGATCTTGCACCGGAAGCTATCGAATATGGTCGCAATGCAATGGTACCTGAAAAAATGAAAAAGTCCTCCGAGATGAGACTCGGGATCCGCAACACCTTCAATTTGCCTGCAAAGTTCATTCTGCTTTTCTTAGTTTATATATTTGTATCAAGCGCAGTGCTGGGTCAATATGCTACTACCAAAAACAGCATGCATGAGACAGATAAACTTGGAACAAATCAGTACTTTGCAAATACAAACTCCGACAGAATAATTGTTGAGAAGGCTGATGAAAGCAGATTCACAGAAAAAGATTTTAAAGTGTTACAAGGTATCCCGAATGTAAAGACCATTGTAAAGAACGATGCTGCTATCGATAGCGGCGTAAGCATTGGGCTTGGCAACCTTATTATTGAAGGCCCGCTGGTTTCCAGTGATCTGATCAGCGAAAATGATATTACATTTGGGCACATGCCTGTAAATGATCATGAGATAGTGATCAGGGTAGACGCTTCAACAGATGCATATCTCAGTATTGCAAACAATGGGGACGACTATATAGGAACGCCTGTTGTGATCAAAGATCTGGATCAGACGCAGACCTATGCTGTTAATGAAGAAATAACGGTTGCCGGCTTGATCCTGGATGAAGATATCGAAAAGGATTCGGGTTATTCCCTTTATGGTTATTCCACTGTTTACGCAGGTGAACCGGTATCCAATGAGATCCTATACTCTGCACTGGCGACTGCATCCAGGACAGAGCTGGATTTTGACGGCACAAAGATCAAAGTCGATTATGAACGGGCTGTATACTCTTCACCGTCAGTTCCTGCCGGCAAAGTATTTCTGCTTGATGACCAGAAGTATTACTACGATAACGAAAAAGCTGAAGGAAAAGACTTCAGTCTGAAGATAAAAAACAGATTCTTTGAAGCTGAAGGAAAATACACGGTGGATAAGGTGCTGACAAAAGACACCTTCCGGGATCTGGTAGGATTGCCTGCTGATAAGTACGATTCATATTTCGACTGTGTTTTCATCAACAATAACGATTTCAGAAAACTTTTTGACAAAGGTATATATCAGATCAGCGTGTTCATGATCAATGAGCAGGAGTCAGAATCTACACAGACAGCGCTTAATGAAAGCGGCTTCACTACGCTGATGCTCAAGGATACTCTGTCAGATCCTGCAGGAAATCTTGGGAAAATGCTTGATCTGATGGTTTATGTCAGACTGGGACTGGAATTTATTATACTGTTCCTGATTGCGTATGCAGTCATAAGACTGATAATGCGGTCAAGAAATGCATACTATTCAATGCTCAGAATGCTTGGCGCTTCAAAGAGCAATATCACACACATTGTGAGAACAGAGCTCATACTGATGATGCTGATCACATATGGCGCAGTCTTACTGTTTGTGCTGATTGCAAAAAACGGTATGCTGCAGGGATTACCTTTTAATGGGGTAAAAGAAATTACTAAACTGCTCGATTATCTAAGCTTGTATGATTATGGTGCTCTTGGCGCGCTGCTGCTCCTGATGTCATGCCTCATTGCCAATGGATATTCGCGACACATCTTCACAAAGAGTGCTATGAAGGCATTCAGAGAGGGGGTGTAGCACTTGATTACACTCAATAATGTCAACAAGTACTATAACAAAGGTAAGGCAAACCAGATCCATGTAATAGACGACACATCACTGACGTTGCCTGACAGCGGCATCTTTTGCCTCCTGGGACCATCCGGCTGCGGCAAAACTACGCTTTTAAATGCTATTGGAGGGTTAGACAGCGTAGACAGCGGAACTATCACCATTGATAGTGAATGTATCACCAGATCTTCTTCCGATAAGATCGATAATATACGAAATGCTCATGTTGGCTATATTTTTCAGAATTTCAATCTTCTTGATGACAGAACAGTATTCGAGAACGTTGCCATAGCACTTCGAATGGCAGGAATAACAGACGATGCCGTTATCACAGCCCGAGTCAGATATTGTCTTGAAAAGGTGGGGATCGACAGATACAGAAATAAGCCTGCCGGTGCTCTTTCAGGTGGTCAGCGGCAGAGAGTTGCGATAGCAAGAGCTTTAGTAAAGAACCCAAATATCATGATCGCTGATGAGCCTACGGGGAATCTCGATAGTGCAAATACCCTTGAGATCATGAATATCATCAAGACGATCTCACGGGATAAGCTTATCATTCTTGTCACGCACGAGCGCAATATTGCTGAATTCTATGCTGATTATGTTGCTGAAATCAGGGACGGAAAGATAGTAAACATATATGATAATGATTCATCTGACGCCCTGGATTACAAGCTTGATAATAAGATATATCTTAAAGATATGGAGTTCCATAAAGGACTCAGGCAAGACAATCTCAGCATTGATGTCTACAGCGATTCAGACCGTAAGACTGACATTAAGCTGGTTATCAGGGGTAACAATATTTACATCGATACAGGCGGATCGTTAGATGTTGTAGACGGTAAATCAAATATACAGCTTGTAGATGAGCATTATACTGCCATTGACAACACTATCTTTGAAGATAATGATTTCGACTATACTGCGTGCCTTCCGCATGGGTACAAGGCTAAATATACTAATATATATAGCCTGTCCAATATTATCAGCAACGGATGGAAGACCGTAAGGGATTTCAGCATTATAAAAAAACTGCTATTGCTCGGATTCGTGTTTGCGGCAATGTTTACGTTCCTGGCAGTAAGCAACATGCTTGGACTGGCTGATGTAAAGCCGGTAGATTACAGGACAACAAATGCCAACTATATAACTATATCAAATGCAGAAAAAACTGAGCAGCTGCTGAGTCTGGTCGATAGTCTCGATACTGTTTCATATGTTCTTCCGGGAGAAACAAAGAAAACACTTACGCTGCCTCTGGATAACTATATACAGACCTACTATGCACAGGAAGAGATCAACGTTTCACTGGTGCTTAGCAGCGAGCTGAACTCAGAACAGCTGGTTGCAGGCTCGATGCCTGCAGGCCCTCATGATGTTGTTATGGATAAGGTTGTTATAGATAAATTCCTCAGGGATGATCTTGGAAGAGCAATTGGCCTCGACACAATGGAAGAGTTTATCGGGCGAAGGATCACAGTACCTAATCTGGAAGATTATGTGATAGTCGGAATATGTGATACTGAATCCCCTTCACTTTATGTGGATCCGGATCAGGCAATGTATATTATTACAAATGCTGATGATATCAATGAAACTTATGATTTCTCTTTTTTAGGTGATGAAGGGGACGTAACAGATATTGTTCAGAGCGGTAAAGTCAAAGATCTTGAAATAGCGGAGGGCACGATCGAGATAACGGAAGGCAGCAAACCTGAAAAAGCCTACGATACTATCGTAAATGAAGTCTATAAAGATAATGAGGATTATGCGATAGGCAAAACCATAGATGAGAAGGTCGGAAATCGCAAGCTGACAGTCGTAGGTTATTATAAAAGCGATCTTGCCCGTGATGATACATATTATGTACACGCAGACACGATCAGGAATTACTATATAGGAAAGCAAAAGAGTTTTTCTGCATATGCACCGGATGTTGCTCTTGTGAAATATGTACTTGATGAAGCCGGTGTCCCTGCAAAAGTGAATGATGTCAGAGATAAAAATCTCTACTTAAATGCGCATAAGGATCAGCTTATATCTGCAATTATTGTAGCTGCTGTTCTCATGATCATCTCCCTGATTGAGATCTTTCTTATGCTCAGATCATCATTTTTGTCGAGGATAAAAGAGGTAGGAACACTTAGAGCGATCGGCTTGAAAAAGAGTGAAATATACAAAATGTTCACCGGAGAGATCCTTGTGATAACCATAATTACAGCAATTCCGGGCATAGCCTTTATGTACTTTGCTCTCAGCCAAATCGTAAAAACAACGTATTATTTACAGGGTCAATATACGATCACACCAGCCGTTGCAGCTGCAGCGTTTGGTATTGTATTAGTTTTCAACCTTGTAACAGGTCTCATTCCGGTATTCACTACCATGCAGAAGACACCGGCACAGATCCTCGCGAGATCGGATATATAAAAAAAGAAAACTGTCAAAGAAAATGTTTGACAGACCACAACTTACATGTTATCATATGGCGGTGTGACCGGCGGGACCGGTCATGCCGCTGAACATTTTTACGGGGACAGGCGATGAAAGACGACATCGAAAGAGTAGAATATGCGAGCATGCTATATGATTTTTACGGCAGTTTGCTCAACAAGAGTCAGAACGAAGTAATGGCTCTCTACCACGAAGACAATCTGTCGCTTTCGGAGATCGCTGAAGAGCTTGGACAAACACGCCAGGCTGTCCACTACACGCTCAGGAAAGCTGAGACGGCGCTTAAATCTTATGAGGAAAAGCTCGGGCTGCTGAGCTCATATAAAGAGAACCGCCGGCTGGCGGAAAAAGCATTCAGTATCATAGATTCTGCATGCATGGCTGAGCCGTATGCTGATAAGCTTAAACGCTTGATAGAACAGATCACAGAGTAAGATAAGGATAGACGAATGGCATTTGAAGGATTAGCCGAAAAATTACAAGGTGCATTCAAGGACCTGAGAGGCCAGGGCGTAGTCTCTGAGAAGGACTTCGAAGACGCTATGCGTGTCGTAAAGATGGCTCTTCTGGAAGCTGACGTTAACTTCAAGGTCGTAAAGGGATTTGTTGCAACAATAAAAGAAAAGGCGCTCGGAGCCGGAGTACTCAAGAGCCTGACTCCTGACCAGATGGTAATCAAGATCGTCAAGGACGAACTGGTCGAGATGATGGGAGGCACTGCGAGCAAGCTGACGTATTCACCGAGCGGATTCACGGTCATTATGCTGGTCGGTCTCCAGGGTACAGGTAAAACTACTACCGCCGGCAAGCTGGCAGCATGGCTCAAGCAGACAGGCAAGCATCCGATGCTGGCTGCATGCGATATATACAGACCTGCTGCTATCGATCAGCTCGAGATAGTCGGTAAGGCTGTCAACACGCCGGTCTACGTCAACAGGGACTGCCAGGATGCTGAACAGATCGCTCAGGAAGCCATCAAAGAGGCGCAGAGACGCGGCTGCAATGTACTAATAATCGATACCGCCGGACGTCTTCAGATCGATGAGCAGCTCATGGATGAGCTTAAGATCCTTAAGTGGTCCGTCAGACCGCACGAGATACTTCTCGTAGTCGACGCGCTTACAGGTCAGGACGCTGTCAACATCGCCGACGGATTCAACCAGGCGCTCGGAGTTGACGGAATCATCATGACCAAGATGGACGGTGACTCAAGAGGCGGTGCAGCGCTCTCAGTAAAGGCAGTTACCGGCAAGCCGATCAAGTTCATGGGTACCGGCGAGAAGTATAATGCTCTCGAGCCGTTCTACCCTGACAGGATCGCGTCCAGGATACTCGGTATGGGAGACGTAATGTCTCTGATCGAGCAGGCAGAGAATGCTTTCGATGAGGAAGAGTCCCGCAAGCTCGAAGAAAAGATCCGCCGGAACAAATTTGACCTTGAGGACTTCCTCGGTCAGATGAGACAGATCAACAAACTGGGCGGTCTTTCAAAACTCATCGACATGATCCCGGGCATCTCGGCGGCTCAGAAGAAGGAAATCAACTTTGAGCAAAGCAAGGCTGAACTCAAAAAGTGGGAGGCTATCATCCTCTCGATGACACCTTTTGAAAGAGCAAAACCTAACGTACTCAATGCGTCGCGCAGAAAGCGCATCGCGGCAGGTTCGGGACATACCGTACAGGATGTAAATCAGCTCATCAAAAAATACGAAGAGATGAAAAAGCTGACAAAAGCTATTGCAAATCCGGATTCGAAAAAGGCGCGCAGCATGATGCGCAATCTCGGATTCTAAAGATATCAATTAATAAAAACATAAATGGAGGAACAAAAATGGTAAAGATCAGACTTAAGAGAATGGGAGCTCACAAGAAGCCTTTCTACAGAGTAGTTGTTGCTGACTCAAGAACACCGAGAAACGGAAAGTTCATCGAGGAGATCGGAACTTACGATCCGCTGAAGGACCCAAGTGAGATCATCATTGACAACGAAGCTGCAAAGAGATGGCTCGCTAACGGAGCTCAGCCGACTGATACAGTAAGAGCACTTCTCAAGAAGTCCGGCGCTATCGAATAAGGAGGCGCGGCATGGGAAGTCTGGTAGAAGTAATCGCGAAAGCGCTGGTCACTAAGCCGGACGAGGTCCTTGTCACCGAAGAGACTGACGGAAGAGACATAATTGTCAAGCTCAAGGTAGCTGATGAAGATATCGGCAAGATAATCGGAAAGTCGGGAAGGATAGCTAAGGCGATCAGGACCGTGGTAAAGGCTGCGGCCATCAAGCAGAATCTCAGAGTGTCGGTAGAGATAGTTGAAGAAGACTGATAATACGAAAGAGACGGTCTTAATAGGCAAAGTCGGAAGCCCTGTGGGGATCAAAGGCGAAGTCAGGATCACACTCTATGCGCAGGATTCGACCAATCTGAAGGAGGGCAAAGTCCTCCTTCTTGAGCGTGCAGGAAAAACC
>CACZGY010000047.1 GCA_902780815.1 uncultured Eubacteriales bacterium | reverse complement strand
GAGGAAATTCCGTACCGTAGAGTTCAGAGACGACCAGAGAGGCAATTACGAGAAGTACTACTTCCACAACAACCGCCTCGAGGGCGTCATCCTCATCGGTGACACCGACCGCATGATAGAGCTCAGCGAAAAAGTCGACAAGCATGCTACATATAAAGAAATGTTCGGCCGCAAATAGATACGAAAAGGTCAGGATAAACAAGGCCTCGGACACAAATAAAGAAAATGAAAATGACAGGGGCTCGTCCCCTGTCATCTTTTATTGCGTTCTGAACCGGAGCTTCATGCGTCTGTTGTTATTCACTATCATGACGGCCTTCAGTATATCTCACATACCAGCATTTTCAACAAACTATGCCGCATTACATCCGGTATTTCTACCACATTACGCACAACACCTCACTCACATTAAGCTGTTTTGGAGTTTATTCACTGAGAAGAAAAAATTTACATAAAACTTGCTTCATGAAAAAAGGTTAAAAGGAGTTTCGAAAATTCTTCTACATGAACCACTCAAAACAAAGGCTTTATGTAGAAAAATGTATGCAATTTCTGCTCTTAATACCTGTACAGCGAATTAGCAAGGCAATTCTGACATATTATCAGTCAACTTGAGAGTGCTTGAAGCCTTCATTGCCACTTCCGCAACCTTAAAATGGACAACTCGTGGAATGCATAAATAGTCATTCCATAAAAGTAGAGGTTTTTTCTACATGATCCCCCGTTTTTTAACAGTTCATGTAGAAAGATTTTCAAATTTCCTCTTTGAGAGTATGGATTATCCCTCTTCATTGCCGCGTTGCATATTGGCATAATAGAAAAGAGGCTCTATTGCATTCTGAGTGGGAGCTCCATGCGGTTGGCTTCTAGGAGCTCCTTATTGCTCAGGATCTCCCTGGCCGGGCCATCTGCTGCTATGCGTCCGCCCGAGATGAGTATCACCCTGTCACAGGTGTCGAGTATCATATCGAGATCGTGGGACGCAATGAGCTTGGTCTGTTCCAGCTCGCGTATAGTGTTGATAACGAGGCGGCGGTTGTATGGATCGAGGGCGGACGTCGGTTCGTCCATGAGAATGGCAGCCGGCTCCATTGCGAGTATGGTTGCGATGGCTCCCATGCGCTTCTCGCCCCCGGAGATCTTGTGGTTATAGCGGTGCTTGAGGTATTCCAGATTCAGGCGGGCAAGAACTTCGTCAACACGCTTGTCTACCACCTCGCGGCTCAGGCCGTAATTCAGAGGCCCGAATATCATGTCTTCGTAAACGGTCGGCATGAACATCTGGTTGTCGGAGTTCTGCAGCACAAAGCCGAGCTTCGCACGGATCTCGCCGAGCGTCTCTTTTTTCACTTCGGTGCCGTCGATCAGCACCTTGCCCTCGCCCTGCAGAAGTCCGAGCAGGAGCTTCATTATGGTGGACTTGCCAGCGCCGTTGGCTCCAATCAGTCCTACCGACTCTCCCTTTTCGATCCTGAACGACATATCGTGCAGGACTTCCTTTCCTTTTTCGTATTCGAATTTTACATTCCGGAATTCTATCATTTATATTTCCCCGCAATCCAACTTGATCCGTTGTTGGTCTGTCTGTATCAATTTCCAAGTTTTTCGAGTGATTTTCTATTACCCTAGTACACGACCAGCCCGCCGATGAGCTGGGCAATGTTTCCGTATCTCAGCAGGACGAAGAACAATATACAGCCTGCCATGAACAGTGCATCGCGCGCCCTGAAGCGGTCGATGTCCGCATAATGGAAATGCTCATGGTAGCCGCGGAGCATCATGCTCGAGAAAAGTTCCTGCGCGCGGTCCATGCTTCGCAGAAGCAGCTGGCCAAGGAATGAACCCCACGCCGAAATATGGATGCCCTTCTGCCCCGGCGCGCGCAGATGGTACGCTTCTGTCATGACCGCAAGTTCTTCAGTCATGACTCCTACATAGCGGTACGTCAGCTGCAGGAGCGACACGAGCATCGCCGGCACATGCAGTTTGCGAAGAGCAGCGCAAAGGCTGTCGATCTTCGTAGTTGCCATAAGCAGGAACGATGCCATCAGGCAGAACACTCCTTTCAGCATCAGTGTTATCATGGAGATTACGCCGCCGGAGACTCCGATGCCGCCGATGCTCACCATTATCTCTTTATCGAAGAACGGATTGAAAAGCCCCACCGCCATCACGAGCGGGAGCACGATGCGCAGCTTATAAAAGCAGGTGCGCACATTTACGCCGCTTATCGTGAACATCAAAACAGGCCACAGCACCATCGGAACGATGCCGCTGAGGTCGTACTTGTCAAACGAAAGCGTGACAAGGATGTATACGATTGTGGTGAGCAGTTTGGCCGCAGGATGCAGAGTGTGGACCGGTGAACGGCGGGCCGCCAGTTCGTCCATCTCCGAAAGCTCGGCCAGAGCTTTCTGCATTTTGTTCATTCTGTAAATGCCCTTTTTCATTAATAAGGGGCATCATACGATGCCCCTTAAAATATACCATATCTTTGAGAGAGAGAGGGATAAAGAGTATGGTTTATTCTGTTCTGACTTTTCTTTTGCGGAAGAATCCGCCGACGAAGCATATCAGGATCGCTGCTCCCGCAACTATGGCGGATCCGACTATTCCGGATACTGTTGTTCCTGCGGCAGATTCACTGCCCGGGAATGCATAATCCGGTAAGAAGGATGTCTTCTCCTGTATGGATCCCGCTTTTTCGGCCGCTGAGCTTTCGACTCCGAAGTTCTCTTCATCGAGTCCCATGTTTGTGGAGTATCCGCCGTCTGCGTTTCCGAAGAGAGCCCACTCAAGGCCATCCGGGTTGGAGCTTGCCATGAGGCTAAGTCCGCCTCCAACTACGAGAGCTACTACTGCGAGGATGGCAACGACCGTTTTGAGGGAGCGCTTTGCGCTTTCACCTTCGCTGAGCTCAACACCTGAAAGGAGCTCCGGACGGGAATCGTGCACGAATACGAGCACGGCTGCCGTGATCAGTCCTTCTACGAGACCGATAGCCAGGTGGATAGGCTGCATCAGCGCACAGAATGCGCCAAACGGCAATTCCGTAATACCTGACAAGCTGGTCTCAAGCACCACTGAGAACGCTCCCAATTGCAAGGTGATTATGCACCCTATTATCGAGGCTGCTATAATGCGGGCACGCTCGGCACTCTTGCCCTCGCCGAACCATTTGCCGTTCATTATCGGGCGCCAGATCAGGAAGTAGCCGACGAAGCACCCGTAGAAGGCCATGTTCCAGCAGTTGGCCCCCAGGGCCATTAGCCCCCCGTCGGCGAAGAACAAGCATTGGATCGCCAGTATCACTATCATAGACAGGAAACCGGCGTACGGCCCAAGCAAGGCCGACAGCATCATTCCTCCGCACATATGTCCTGAAGATCCTGTTCCCGGGATCGTGTAGTTTATCATCTGTCCCGCAAATACGAGCGCGGACGTTACCGCCATTACAGGAAGCTTTGACGGTTCATCATCTTTTTTCAGTTTGTGGATCGAAACGCCGGCTGCGGTCGCGGAAGCAGCGTACATTGTTGCTGCTACTGCAGGAGCCAGCAGAGCATCTGCCATATGCATAAAAGCACCTCCATATCTCTTGTACACTCAAATTATATTGGCAGTTTCCGGGGCTCACAAGCCCCCGCAGGGGATGCAATTTGAGGTTTTTTATGGTTTTTTGTGCAAGAAAAGCGGCCCGTGTTTCCGCGGGCCGCCCTATTCTTCCTTACGCGTTCTATAGTCGCGTCTCCATATTATCCTTCCGCGTTATCTGCGGCCGGTCTCCATGAATGTGGTCCTGTCATACCACGCAGGCATGATCATAGGCATCAGCTCATCTGCATCCACATCTTCAAGTTTCTGGAGTGCGGTGATGAGCAGATTGTTCTCGGCATACGCACCGCCAACAATAGTGTTTATTGGCAGGCAGCCCCATGGATCATCAACGCTTGAGTTGAGCTCAAGTTTTGTGACATATCCTGGTGTCCACGAATCATACAGGTACTTGACTACATTGCGGATGAGGCATGTATTGGTGAACTTCCAGACTCCATTCTCATCAGGCAGGCGGTCAAAGTGGAAGTAGTATCCGCTTCCTGCTGTTTCCTTACCCGGTGCAGGCGCCTGATACAGAACGTGTGTCAGCGGGTGATTGTATGAACCTAGCTCCATCTCTGCATCGAGGATCTTTGCGCCGCGCCTTACGACGCTTACATTCACCTTGCCGTCATCTGTCTTTCTGATCATGAACTCCGATCCGAGCTTCTTCGGAATAGCGGAGTTGTCACGTCCGAGCTGTGTTGCCATCTCTGCACCGTTTCCTCCGAGGAGCAGGCTTATCGGATACATTCCGAGCTGGCCCTTATATGTGCAGTAGATGCCTAGGATAGTTTCATAGTAATCGTCCGCGAACGAAGGCTCCTTGATGTGGCACGCCGATACGGTCACCACAGGTACCGAGAACGGTTCGAGCGGTTTCGGCAGAACTTTGCGGATAGCTGCAGGGTCAGTCAGGTAAGCCAGATAGATACCCTCCTGCTTGTCCATTCTTGACACCTGTGCAAATTTCTTCATATCGTCTGCACTGAGTACGAAGCTTGGTTCAGGCTTTCTGAATAGATTAGCTCCTACATCGAGTCCGGTCTTTGTAGCCGGAGCGATAGTGCCATCCTGGATAGCAGATCCTACGAGCTTAACGCAAATGCCCTTCTCTTCGAGCGCCGCCTTGAGACTCTGATCAGGACGATAGCCGAGTGACAGCACTACTGCCTCTGCATCGATCTTCTTCTCTTCCTTTGTATCTACGTTCTCCACCAACACTCCGTCAGGCAGAATCTCCTTTAGCGCATGACCAAGCTCCCAGTGGATGTCCATTTTGGCCAGTCTGCCCATGACATCCGCGACATTCGTTCTGTAAGCGTTGGTGCCTGCAGCCTTGAGCATGTCAACATATGTGACCTTGCAGCCCTTGTCGCCGAGATACTCACCTGCTTCGAGGCCTGTGAGACCTGCACCGATCATGGCTACCGACTTGCCTATAATATCTTTCTTGCCTGTCAGAACTTCTTCAACAGTGTATACGTTGTCACCGTTCACGCCCGGAAGCGATGCCGGGAATATTGGAGCTGAACCTGTAGCAAGAACGACTGCATCAGGCTCCATGGCAGCGATGTCTTCTGCGGTCGCCTCTTTGCCCAGCTGTACATCAACGCCAAGTTTTTTGAAGCTGTCATCGAAGTAATCTGCGATCCACTGCATTCTCTCCTTGAGAGGAGGCAGCTTGGCGAGGTTGACCGTTCCGCCGAGCTCTTCCTGGCGGTCGATCAGCGTTACCTTTACGCCTCTCTTTGCCAGAGTCTCAGCAGCTGTCATTCCTCCCGGGCCTCCGCCTACAACTATTACCTTGTGGCCGGCTGTATCAGGCTCGAGTTCACCGTATTTCAGCTCATTGCAAGTCACTGGGTTGACAGCACACTCGAACGGGAGTCCCTGTGCGTTGAGCCCGAGCAGAGTCTCGAAGCACCTCAGGCAGTTGATGCACTTCCTGAGTTCGTTCTCTCTGCCTTCCTGTACCTTTCTGCCCCACTCAGGGTCAGCGATCCAGGATCTTCCCATGCCCACGAAATCAACCAGTCCGCCCTCGAGGAATGCTTCGGCGACAGCCGGCTCTCTGATGGACGATACTGCTATGATAGGTACGGAAACGTGATCCTTGACTGCCTTGATGAGGTCTTTTCTCCAGCCCTGCGGGAACGAGATCGGCTCCACGCAGGTTGAACCTGTCTCATATAGTCCGCAGCTGACGTTGATGAAGTCCACGCCTGCCTGCTCGAGAGCCATACAGATCTTCACGCCGTCCTGGATGTGGATGTAATCTTCTGTAACACCGATATTGCCGAGGAATTCCTCTACCGACACGCGGCATCCGAGAACATAGTCAGGGCCGCACTTCTTGCGGATATCTTCGATTATCTCAAGTACGATGCGCATGCGGTTCTCGAAGCTTCCGCCGTATTCATCAGTCCTCTTGTTGGTGTATGGCGAGAGGAACTGCTGGAGCAGATATCCGTGAGCGCAGTGGAGCTCGACGCCGTCGATGCCTGCTTTCTTGCAGCGCAGCGCACCGTCTCCGAACTGTCCGACCAGCTCGTGGATCTCTTCGATTGTCATCGGACGCGTCTCCTGCATGGAGACCTTGCACATTCTGTCAGATGCGGAAACGCACGGCTGCCCGCCGATCAGCGAAGACATTCCCTCACGTCCGGGGTGATGCAGCTGGATGAAGATCTTGCTGCCATATTTATGTACTGTTTCTGCCAGCTTAGCCAGTCCCGGTATGTGACGGTCACTTGTGGCAGCGATCTGACGGAACATTCCTACACCTGTCTTCTCATTGACTTTGCAGATCTCAGGCATGATCAGTCCGCAGCCGCCCTTTGCTCTCGCTTCAAAGTATGCGAGCATAGCCGGTCCCACAGTGCCGTCGATCTCTGCCAGGTTGGTTCCCATCGGAGTCATAACCAGGCGGTTCTTGATCTCGACATTGCCGATCCGGCCTTTTTCAAATAGCTTGTTGTACATATCTTCCCTCCTATATATATTAAAGCACTTATATTGTTAACCTCCTCTATATAATAATTATACATTCTGCGTTATTTATGTATGTGTACAATTTGTGTATATACATATTGAGAAAGACATGGTCTGCAGTCTGCAGATCATGTCTCTATTTATGCTGTTTTCCTCTTCATCGTATCTGACGGCAGGCAGCATTATCTGTCGTGTTCGTTCATCCATCTGATGAGTTCCGCGCAGTAATCATCATGTCTGTCGACGAAGCAGGTATGCCTTGCTCTTTCCCACAGTATCCACTCTGAGCCCTTTATGCCGTCGTGCATCGTTTTGGCTATAAGCGGCGAGCAGAGATCCGAGATCCCGCTCATGATCAGTGATGGCACCTCAATTTCGCCCAGCCTGTCGATGTATTCAAAGTCCCTGAGCGATCCTGTTGGCGAGAATTCATTCGGGCCCCAGCCCTCGACATACGCCTCGTCGCCTCTCTTCTTAGGTCTCTTGCAGCATTCAGGAACATCATCTCCCAGCCAGAAATCGCAGTATCTTGCCATATATTCATCGACTGCCCTGTCGTAGGCTTCACCGCTGAAACTGCCGGTTTCAAGCGCAGTGTTTATGGCGTCCTGCATGTCCTGTGGCATCATCCTGATCCTGCGCATACCTTCTCTTTCCCACATGCTGCTTGAAGGATGTCCGCTGGAGATGATGAAGCTTTTTACGCCTTTGGTCTGCTCCCTGTAGTCGATGCCGAGGCAGATGATCATCATGCCGCCCCACGACTGTCCGATGATATGACATTCATCAATGCCGAGGTGCTCCCTGAGCGCAAACAGCTCACTCATCCAGGTCTCTTTAGTCCACAGTTCAGGATGGCCGTCGAGATATGAGTTGCCGCAGCCGATCTGATCATACATGACTATCATGCGCTGATCATCGTCAGCTACATTGTCCAGCACCTCGAAGTAATTGTGCGTGGATCCGGGACCGCCGTGCAGGCAGATAAGCGGCGCCTTGCCGTTGTCCCTCTGTTCGCCGACTATCCTGTAATATGTTCTGTATCCCATGAAAGGCATATAGCCTTCTGTTACTTTAGCCATTTATTCTACCATCCGTTTATCTGTTTTCCCTGCACCTTCCGCAGTCGCTGCAGCCGTTGCATATCAGTTTCATTGCGCACTCCCTGCAGTTGTCGCAGTAGTGCTTCACATAAAGCAAGTCGTCAGGTACGGGCAAGCCCCAGGTATCTACAAGGTTAAAGTGCATCGGCTTGCCCTGATAGTTCATACCGGACTTCAGCGCCTGAGCTGTCTGCAAACGTTTGCCTTTAATGGTATACTGCCTGCCATCCTTAATAAACGTCGTACCTGTCTCCATGAAGCAGAATGTTATATCTCTCGACTCGCATTCCTCCCGCAGCGACTTCACCCAGTCAAAGTTGCAAGGCCTCATGCCGCCGTAGTTTTCTCCGCCGCAAACGACCTGCTCTATCTGACCGCTGTCGAGATATTTGCCCAGTTTCACAGGCCCGAGGATCGGAGCGACGTAGATGCCTTTATGCTTGAACGGCAGATCCAGGAGTATCGGCAGTCGTTCATCCGCACGCTTCTGGTTCTCTGTAGTGACGTTCAGGAAGATATTGTCCCAGCCGTCTCCCCAGTCAGCAGGCAGGCAGCCGGCTATCCGCTGCGGTCTTTTGGTCACCAGGATGAAGATGACATCGCTTCTCATGCGCATGATGTTCCATGATTCGCCGCGCCACTGATCCGCTTCCTCGAGAAAGAAATCCGAGGTCATGCACACGCTTATCTTCTCACCGCTCTGTATCTTGTAACTTCCGTTCCTGTTTTTTGACAGGGGATATCTGACATTCGAGGTAAGATAGATTTCCGATCCTTTCTTATCCCGCATGTCATCGAGGAAATACATATAGCAGTTTTCGCAGCCTTCACTGCACTTGACACAACCGTGCCACGGGTTCCATATATCGTGCATGGTAAATTACAGGTGCGCGCGGGCTTTCTGCCAGGCCGCTTCCCTGCTGCACTCAGCGCACAGCGACGGTGCGACCGCGCATCCGCCTTTGGCCGTTTCGCGCAGGCTCTCCGGAAGAGCTCTTCCTACGTCGTATGTTATCTGTATCATTTCATCCAGCGGTATGTGTGGGCCAACGCCGGCCATCGCCAGCTCAGCAGCGGTATATGCTCCGACTGCTCCTATGGCATTTCTTGTCTGGCACGGCACCTCTACCAGTCCGCGGACAGGGTCGCATGCAAGCCCAAGCAGGTTGGACAGAGCGATGCTTGCTGCGTCACAGCACTGCTCCGGTGTGCCGCCCATCATCTCCACCAGTGCGCTTGCCGCCATGGCTGATGCTGAACCGACTTCTGCCTGACAGCCTGCTTCCGCTCCGGCTACAGAGCCGTTTCTTGTAATGATGTATCCTATCGCTCCTGCATTGATCAGGCCGCGCCTCATGGCATCCATACTTATGTCGTAAGACTCATACATCGACATGAGAACAGCCGGCAGTACTCCCGCTGAACCTGCTGTCGGAGCTGCGACTATGACTCCCATGCTCGCATTCGTCTCTGCAACAGCAAGTGCATTGACTATTGCCCTGTGGATGACAGGTCCGCATATCGCCTTCGACTCATCCAGCTTGTTAAGCTTATTTGCTTCCCCGCCTATCAGGCCTCCCATCGATCTGACTGGTTCAGAGATAGGACGGTCGACCGCTGTATTCATTACCCTGAGGTTCTCATCTATGCGATCGAGTATCGCCTCCCTGCGGGTCACTCCCAGCTGCATCTCTCTTCTGATCATTACCTCGGATACAGGCATGTCTTTTTCACGGCAAAGCTTGAGAAGTTCTTCTGCATTTTTGAAATCCCAGTTCATGACATACCTCCTTAAATTTCGATCAGATCAACGCTGGTGACGCTCTCATGCTGAAGGATTTTTTCTTTCAGATCCTCCGAAATAGAGCTGTCCGTTTCTACCACTGTGACGGCTTTTAAGCCCTTCCCTTCCCTGAAGAGCTTGAGCGTCGCTACATTTACTTCCTCCTCAGCCAGGCAGTTAGTAATGTAGGCGACTGTGCCGGTCACATCCTGGTGACCTATGATCATGGTGCTGTACTCACCATTGAAGTCTACTTCTATATCGTTGATCTTTCTGATGCGTACCCGGCCGCCTCCTATAGATTCGCCTCTAATAAGAAGGGTATGCCCGTCTTCACCTGTCACTAATATATCCACAGTGTTCGGGTGGCTGACCTGCGTCTCCCTGTCGACATTAAAGTCTACCTTAAGCCAGTTCTTCCGCGCCTCAACATATGCGTTTCTGATTCGTACATCATTCGACTTGTAGCCGAGCATCCCGCCAATCAGGGCTCTGTCGGTTCCGTGTCCTTTGTACGTCTCCGCAAATGATCCGTACAGAGTGAACTCGGCCTTTACCGGAGTGCCCGAGAATATCTGCCTTGTCATCCAGGCGATAGTTGCGGCGCCGGAGGTGTGCGAACTGGACGGTCCCACCATTACAGGCCCTATTACATCGAAAAGTCCAAGATAATTATTTGCCATGATTTCTCCTTATCTGCAGATAACTGATCCTATTGTTTGTGTTTGATTATACTATACATACAGTCTGTGTTGCTCCCTGATATACACGTATCCGTATTGCTTTTAGCGATAAATCGTGTCGTCAGACTTCAGGCGGCTTGTAATTATGTGAAAAAGTACAATTTTCATAGACATCTTTGTGGATTTTCACAAAAATTTATTGTATTATCAGTAACATCTTTGCAGGAAGTTC
>CACZGY010000046.1:16898-21030 GCA_902780815.1 uncultured Eubacteriales bacterium | reverse complement strand
GCGAATGATGAGTTCGAAGTAGTAGAGAAGATCAAGGGCTCCGAAATGGAGTACTGGACATACGAGCAGATCGAGCCGTTCGTAGTTCCTGAAAAGGGCAAGGCAGCATTCATCGTAACATGCATGGATTACGTATCTACTGAAGACGGTACAGGTATCGTACATACTGCTCCGGCTTTCGGTGAAGACGACTACAACTGCGGACGCAAATACAATCTTGCAGTAATGCAGCCTGTGGACGAAAGAGGCTGCTACACGGAGACTCCGTGGGCCGGCAGATTCGTCATGGAAGACGGTCTTGATGTAGATATCATCAAATACCTCGCCCAGGGCGACAAGATCTACGCAAAGCAGAGACTTGAGCACGCATATCCGCACTGCTGGAGATGCGGAACACCTCTCGTTTATTACGCAAACAAGTCGTGGTATATCGAGATGACAAAGCTCAGGGATGAGCTTGTTGCCAATAACAACACAGTAAACTGGTATCCACCTTATGTAGGTGAGAAGAGATTTGGAAACTGGCTTGAGGATGTTAAGGATTGGGCTATCTCGAGATCCAGATACTGGGGAACACCTATCCCTATCTGGAAATGCGAATGCGGTCATCTGCACTGCGTAGGCTCAAGAGAACAGCTGATCGCAGACGCGGAGCAGAAAATCGACATGAGCATCGAGCTCCACAGACCGTATGTTGACGACGTAACGATCAAGTGCCCTGAGTGCGGAAAGAGCATGCACAGGATCCCTGAGGTCATGGACTGCTGGTTCGACTCCGGTGCGATGCCGTTCGCACAGTGGCATTATCCGTTTGAGAACAGCGAAAAGTTCGATGACGAGCTCTTCCCTGCAGACTTCATCTGCGAGGGCATTGACCAGACAAGAGGATGGTTCTACTCCCTCATGGCGATCTCTACCATCGTAAAGGGCTGCGCTCCTTACAGGAATGTTCTGGTAAACGACCTCATCCTCGATAAGAACGGAAAGAAGATGTCGAAACACGTCGGCAATACCGTTAATCCGTTCGAGATGATAGAAAAGTACGGCACAGATGCACTCAGATGGTATCTGGTTTACGGATCGCCTGCATGGACTCCTACAAAGTTTGATGAGGACGGCATCAGGGAAGTCATCAGCAAGGTGTTCAGCACACTCAGGAACACATACAACTTCTTCTGTCTCTATGCCAACATCGATAAGGTAGAGAAGAAGCACCTCGACGTTCCTTACGATGAAAGACCGGAGCTCGACAGATGGATCATTTCCAAATACAACAGACTCATCAATGTGACAACCGATGCAATGGATGAGTATGACCATATGAGGACTGTCAGAGCAATCGGCGAATTCATAGACGGCGATCTCTCCAACTGGTATATCAGAAGAGCCAGAAGAAGATTCTTCGCTGAAGGCGAGGGAGACAACATGTCTCTCGACAAGAGAGCCGCATATGCTACGACTTACGAAGTACTGATCGGCGTTGCAAAGATGATGGCACCGATCGCTCCGTTCATCTCCGATGAGATCTATACAAAGCTTACAGGCGAGACTACTGTCCACGTTGCTTATTACCCTGAAGCAGATAACAGTCTCATCGACGACCGCACTGAAGAGAGAATGGATCTCGTAAAGGTCCTGGTCAACCTTGGCCGCAGCACCAGAGAGCAGGAGAAGCTGAAAGTGCGCCAGCCGCTCAGCAAAGTCATCGTTGACGGAAGCTACAGAGATGTGATCGGAGACCTTACCGACCTTATCAAGGAAGAGCTGAACGTGCATGAAGTGCAGTTCGAAGACGAGCTCGACAAGTACATGGACTTCAGCATCAAGCCTAACTTCAGGGCAGCAGGTCCTGTTCTGGGCAAGAATGTAAAGGAGTTCGGAGGAAAGCTCGCAAAAGCGAACGCTAAGGAAATGATCGCAGCTCTCGGCGAAGGTCCTGTAAAGATGGAACTCGGTGGGCAGGAATACGATATTACCGAAGATCTGGTCGACGTCAGGATCTCCTCAAAGGAAGGATTTGTCGTAGGTATGGACAATAACGTATTTACCATACTCGACACGACTCTTACACCTGAACTTATCGAACAGGGTTATGTACGTGAGGTCATTTCAAAGATCCAGCAGCTCCGTAAACAGGCCGACTTCGAGATGATGGATGAGATAAAGATCTACATTGATGCAGATGATGAGATCAAGGCTGCAGTAGAAGCCGCAAGAGACTTCATCATGGACGAGACTATCTCGACTGCAATTGAAGCAAAGGAAGATCTTCCTACATTCGATATCAACGGCCATAAGACCGGTCTGGCAGTAGAGAGAATATAATAAAGACTTATTGTTGCCTGTGGACGTTATGTTTCCGCAGGCAACTGCTTTTTAAAAATATGAGATCAGAAGAACACAGAGAAAACATACTGGATTTATTGCCGGAAGAGCTTGAAACTGCCGTATCTGAACTTGGAGAAAAGAAGTTCAGGGCGTCTCAGATCTTCGGATGGCTTGCGAAGGGCGTGGTGTGTTTCGATGATATGAAGAATATACCGGCCGTTCTCAGGGCAGGCCTTGCAGAGAGGTATTACATCGGGATCCCTGAAGCTGTGCGCAGGCAGGAATCTAAAGACGGTACTGTAAAGTGCCTCTTTGAATTCGCAGACGGCACACAGGTAGAGTCGGTTTTCATGAAATATGAGTACGGCAATTCGATCTGCATATCTTCGCAGTCGGGATGCCGCATGGGATGCACCTTCTGTGCTTCTACAATGGATGGCCTGGACAGAAGCCTTTCAGGCGGCGAAATGCTTGCACAGGTGCTTGCGATGAGGAACCTCACCGGTGAAGACATCGGGCATGTAGTAGTCATGGGAATGGGAGAGCCTTTTGATAATTACATCCAGCTTTCAAGGTTCATACGTCTTATACACGACAGAAAAGGGTACGATCTCGGGCTCCGCAACATAACAGTATCTACATGCGGACTTATTCCAAAGATAAGGGAGTTTGCGGTGGACTTCCCGCAGGTGAATCTTGCTGTATCACTGCATGCTCCGAATCAGAAACTCAGAGAGAAGACAATGCCGGTCGCACGAAAATACGGTTATGAAGAACTTCTTCGGGCGTGCAGGGAGTATACAGAAATAACAGGACGTCGAATCACTTTTGAATATGCCGTGATAGACGGAGTAAATGACAGTACTGAATGTGCTGAAGAACTTGCTTCAAAACTGAAGGGATGGCTGTCGCATGTAAACCTCATACCTCTGAATGAAGTCAGAGGGAGAGAGTATAAAACCGCAAACGGAAAGAGCGTTGCTTCATTTAAAAAGATCCTGGAGAAGAACGGCGTTGCCGTTACTGTCAGACGGACTCTCGGCAGCGACATAGATGCTGCATGTGGTCAGCTGAGGAGAAAAAAATAAAATTTTACAAAAATAACTATATACAGTATACGGAGCTTAATTGCTCCGTTTTATATTGTGTACATCACCAAAATCAGGAGCCTATGAGGATATTTTATGATATAATACATTGATTATTTATGTAATGAATGTGATTTGATAGACAACTATGTGCATTTGCACAGAAAAAAGGATTTTCGGAGGTTACTTATGAAGATCTTGATAGATGGTATGGGCGGCGATTATGCACCGGAAGAAATCGTAAAAGGAGCAATAAGGGCTGCATCTGAAATAAGTGAAACAGTCGTCATCATAGGACCTGAGGATGCCATTCACGAACAGCTCAAGGCAAACAGATGGAGGGGCGATAATATTGAGGTCGTTGATGCCACTGAAGTCATAACTAATGAAGAGCATCCTGCAATGGCAGTAAGAAAGAAAAAGGACTCTACAATAGTCAAAGGCATGAACATGCTTAAGACCGGAGAGGCTGATATCTTCATCTCCGGCGGAAGCACCGGAGCTCTTCTTGCAGGCGGACTTGTTACACTCGGCCGTATAAAAGGCATAAAGCGGCCTGCTATCGCAGCCTGGTTTCCGCGTGCCGGAAAAGAAGGTGTTACACTACTTCTGGACTGCGGTGCAAGTGTTGAAGCCAGGCCGGAATACATATATCAGTACGGAATCATGGGAAGCATTTTCGTAAAAGGCATAACCGGAAATGAAGCTCCTGTCGT
>CACZGY010000046.1:6388-16854 GCA_902780815.1 uncultured Eubacteriales bacterium | reverse complement strand
ATATTAATTTCCAGGGCAATATAGAAGCCCGCGATGTCATTTTCGGAGAAACTGATGTAGTTGTTACGGACGGATTCAGCGGCAACATTTACCTCAAGAGCAGTGAGGGCATGAGCCTTGCAATTATGGGAGAGTTCAAACGCAAACTTACAGAAGGCGTAATTGCAAAGGCAGGAGCGATGCTTGCGTACAGCAAAATAAAGGAGATAAAAGCTGTCTTCGACTATTCTGATGCAGGCGGTGCGCCGATCCTGGGACTTAAGGGAGCTGTGCTCAAGATCCACGGTAATTCGAAAGCAACTGAAGTCTACTACGCAATACACAGAGCTATCGACTATGTAGACAGCAACATTACGGGAATGATCGCTGAGGCGATCGGAGAAAGCAGCGAATTCGGTGATAAAGGAGAAGAATAATGGCTCAAGCCGTTGATCTTGAAAAACTATACGGACTTATAGGGTACCGGTTCAAAAATGAAAAACTTGTAAAAACAGCACTTACGCACAGTTCATATGCGTCGGAGCACAAGCTCGGATATGAGAGAAACAACGAAAGACTAGAGTTTATCGGAGATGCTTATGTAGATGCAGTAGTAGGCGCAAAGCTGTTTGAAATCATGGGTTCCGCTCATGAAGGTGTCCTGTCAAGATGCAGGGCTGATGTGGTCTGTGAAGATTCTCTTGCAGGAACGGCATCTGAAATGGGATTGGGTGAATTCCTTTATCTCGGAAAAGGCGAGGAAGCAAGCGGAGGCCGAAACAAAGCCTCAATACTTGCTGATGCATTCGAGGCGCTTGTAGGGGCGATAATACTCGATGGAGGCTATGAAGCAGGCCGAAGGATCATACTGAGTCTGCTTGGAGATCGCATCGTGCTAGGAGCACAGGGAAAACTCAACAAGGATTTCAAGACCAGGCTCCAGGAAAAGCTTCAGGAGGCAGATCATAATGTGCGGATCGAATACTGCATGGTAGCGGAATCCGGACCGGATCACAATAAAACATTTACGATCGAAGTGGAAATAAACGGAAAAACAGCCGGCAGAGGTACAGGCCAGAGTAAGGCGAAAGCTGAACAGGCAGCGGCAGAAGACGCACTTTCGAAGGGAGTATAGCAGTTGTATTTTAAAAGGATCGAAATGCAGGGTTTCAAATCATTCGCAGACCCTGTAACCATAGAACTAAATGAAGGCGTGACTTGCATCATAGGTCCGAACGGAAGCGGTAAGAGCAACATATCCGATGCTCTGAGATGGGTACTCGGTGAACAAAGCTCAAGACAGCTGCGCGGATCAAAGATGCAGGATGTTATTTTTGCGGGAACAGCCACAAGAAAGCCTAAAGGAATGGCTGAGGTCACGCTTGTTATTGATAATACCAACGGTATTTTGCCGCTTGAGTATAACGAAGTAGCAGTTACAAGACGCATGTTCCGTTCAGGAGAGAGTGAATATCTCATCAACGGAAATCAGTGCAGACTTCGCGACATCCGTGAGCTTTTTATGGATACCGGTATCGGAGTCGAAGGTTACTCTATAATCGGTCAGGGTAAGATAGCGGATATAGTCAGCACCAGGCCTGAGAACAGAAGGCAGATATTCGAAGAAGCTGCTGGAGTAGTGCTTTACAAGAGCAGAAAGAATGAAGCTGAAAATAAGCTGCGTGCTGCAACTGTAGACCTCGACAGAGTAAGGGATATCATTGCAGAGATCGAAGGAAGGATCGGAGGCCTTAAGGAAGACTCTGAAAAAGCTACTGAATATATTGGACTGAGAGACAGATACAAGATACTTGGCATCAATATTATCCTGCACAATCTTGAAAATCTCGAGATCAGTGTGCGTGAGGGCAAGGAAGAGCTGGAAGCTCTTCAGGCAAAACTTGATCTCACAACAGCAAGAATATCAGATACAGAGGAAAAGCTTGAAGCTATAAGGGATAATGAGTCAGAACTCAATGAAGAATTCGGAAGCACCAATACAAGGCTTCTTGAGGCAATCGATGAGCTGGCTGATATAACGAGCGGAGGGAAGCTCAACAAGGAACGTCTTGCAAATATAGAAAAGGAACTGACCAGACTTGAAGATGAACTGTCATCGGCGAATGAAAGACTCGGCACAGAAAGAGACGAACTGGCGCGGCTCGAAGAAGGCGAAAAAGCTATGAACCGCGACATGGATAAGCTCAGGGCTGAACTTGAAAGCGCGGTCATGAAGTTCAATGAAGACACACGCAGATCCTCTTCGATAGCAATGCAGACTGAGGAGATCAAAAGCAGGCTTATCGATATCAATCACCGTAATGTCACAAGAAACGCCGAGATAAAGACTCTGAGCAACTATAAGACAACTCTTGAGGAGCGCAGAGAGACACTTAAGGATGAATTCGAGACAAGAGACAGAACGGATACAGAGAACAAGGAAAACCTGAAGCTGATAGAGCAGAAGATAGGTGAAAATGAAACCGCTCTTAAGGCGAAAAAAGACGAACTTGATGATATTAACGATAAAATAATTACCGTTGCATCAAACATAGAAAAGAATATCAAAGAAACTGACGAGATCTCCGTAAGATGCAATCAGGCAATTGCACGCAGAAGCACAATTGAGGAGATGGAAGCCAACTATGAAGGCTACAACAATGCGGTAAGATCGGTAATGAATGCCGGACGCAAGGGTATCATCGGCACGGTTTCTGACATAATCAATGTTCCGGAAGGCTTTGAGACTGCTGTAGAGACAGCTCTTGGCAATTCTCTTCAGAATATCGTCTGTGAAGACGATGCTTCTGCTACGGGTACAATTGACTGGCTCAAGCAGACAGGACTGGGCAGAGCTACTTTCCTCCCGGTGAAATCTGTAAGGGCAGACAGACTCCGGGTAAACGATAGTGTGAGCTCTGCTGCCGGGTACATCGGTATAGCATCAGAGATGGTAAGCTGCGATGAAAGATACAGGAATATTGTTGATTATCTGCTTTGCAGAGTGATCATTGCAGACAATATGGAAAGAGCTATCCGCATTTCGAAGATGGATATCGGAGGATTCCGGATAGTTACAAGAGACGGCGAAGTCATCAACGCATACGGAGCCATTACAGGCGGAAAGTATAAGAACAGAACTGCAAATCTTCTCGATCGTAAAAAAGAAATAAGCACTCTTAAATCCAGAATTTCCGACTACAATGCCATGACAGCTGAGCTGGTAAGATCCAGGGAAAAGCTCGAAGAAGAAAGATCCAAACTCAGAGCAGACAGAGACGTACTTCGCGCTGAGATCACTGAACTGGATATAGCCGGTAATGTCTTAAGGGCAGACAGGGATCATGCTGAATCGCTTGTAAAAGAGGATGAAGGTGCAGCAGAAAGGTTCAGATCCAACATGGAGACTCTTGCGTCGGATATTGAAAGAGCTGACGCAATGATAGCCGGTCATAAGAAGAGCATAGAAGAGGCGGAAAAGGAGTATGCTGAAGCCGAAGCTAAGGCTGATACCCTCATGAAAGAGGCAGAAGATCTCAAGCCTGTCATTGAGCAGGACAATGAGGCCATCGTTGCACTTAAGGTCAGGATCGGAGAGAGCGAATCGAGAATGCTTGCCGATAATGAAATGATAGAGCGTGTAAGAGATGACGTCACAGAGCTCGAGGCAGCCGTTGAAGACAATATCGCACTTCAGAAAGAATTGAGTGCTGACAAAGACAGGCTCACTACTTCCGGTGAAAGATCGGGAGACCTCGAGCGCGCGCTCAGTCAGGAGAAGGCAGAACTTGAGGAAAAGATCGCAGATATAACTTCGAAGCTCGAAGACGGCCGCAGCAGAAGCGATGCGCTTATGGCATCCCAGAAGAAAGACAGAGATGAGCTCGAGGCAGTACGTGATGAGAGATACAGGCTCGAAGTCAGAACTGCCAGAAACGAAACACTGCTCGACACTCAGAAAGATAAGCTCTGGGATGAATTTGAGGTCTCATATGCTGAAGCGCTTGACATGAGAGACGAGAACTTTGCTATCACCGCAGGCAATCGCGAGTCGAGAGAGATAAGGCTGCGTCTGGCTGAACTCGGCGACGTTAACGTTGGTGCTATCGAAGAATACAAGGCTGTCAGCAAGAGATATGAATTCATGACAGCTCAGGAAGCCGACCTCACGAAAGCCATGAATGAACTGAACGAGATCATTTCCAACATGGATAAAACCATAAGGACAAAGTTCAAGGAGAATTTTGACCGCGTTGTCGTAAACTTTGAGGAATCGTTCAGGGAACTTTTCGGCGGAGGATATGCCGAACTTCGACTCGAAGACGAGACGAAACCGCTTGAGTCGGGCATAGAGATAACAGCACAGCCGCCGGGCAAAAAGCTGAAAAACATCAACCTTTTGTCCGGAGGTGAGAAGACTCTTACAGCTATAGCGCTCATGTTTGCCGTTCTTAAGGCAAAACCGACGCCTTTCGTCATTCTTGATGAGGTTGAGGCTGCCCTCGATGAGGTGAATATCGAGAGATTCTCAGATTATCTCAAAAACTTTGAAAACATACAGTTCGCGCTCATTACACACCAGAAAGCAACTATGGAGCATGCAGATGTTCTTTACGGAGTTACCATGCCTGAACAAGGCATTTCACGCATGCTGTCACTGAAGCTCGGTGATGAGTTCGATCCGGAAGGACTTGAATAAAAGGAGACCGATAAATGGCACTGTTTGAAAAGAAATCTATATTCCGCAAATTCATTGATTCAATCACAATGGCGGTATATGACAATCCGGAACTCGGTCCGGAATTCCTTGATCAGCTCGAGGAGTCACTTGTTATGGCCGATGTCGGCATAGATACATCAGCCAAGATAATTGAAGAGCTGAACAAGGCGATAAATTATAAATACATCACGAGGGAACGTGAGATAAAGGCAGAGCTCTCACGAATACTCGAGGAGCTCATGGACAAGGGTGAGCGCAATCTTATGAAGAATGAGTATCCGCTCGTAATTCTTATGATAGGAATAAACGGAGGCGGGAAGACTACTACAATAGCGAAGCTCGCCAACCTGTACTTAAAGCAGGGAAAAACAGTAATGCTGGCTGCTGCGGATACATTCCGCGCGGCAGCAGCGGAACAGCTGGAGCTTTGGGGACAGAGAGTAGGAGTTGAAAAAGTCATCAGAAGAGAAGAAGGTGCAGATCCTACTGCCGTTATTTACGATGCGATACAGTCTGCAAAAGCCAATAATATTGACGTGCTCATCTGTGACACAGCCGGCAGACTTCAGAACAAGACAAATCTCATGAAAGAGCTCGAAAAGATGAGCAGGGTCATTTCAAGGGAATGGCCTGAAGCAACAAGGGAGAACCTGCTCGTAGTAGATGCTACTTCAGGGAAAAATGCCGTAAATCAGGCTGAAGAATTCAACAATATAGCAGATATTACAGGAATCGTTCTTACAAAGATGGATGGAACAGCAAGAGGCGGCATAACAGTCACCATCACCGATGAATTCGACATGCCTATAAAATTTATCGGCGTAGGAGAAAAAATGGACGATCTTGAGCCGTTCAACGCGCATGATTTTGTGGAGGGTATATTTGATGAGTAAACCCATTCTTGCAATAGTAGGAAGACCAAACGTCGGCAAATCGACGTTCTTTAACCGCCTTATAGGTGAAAGGCGTGCCATAGTCGAAGATGTGCCGGGCGTTACACGTGACCGTATTTACGCCGAGACTGAATGGAACGGCAAAGAGTTTGCTGTTATTGATACCGGCGGTATCGAAGTAAAGACGGACGACACCATCCGTTCTCAGATGAGAGATCAGGCCGTAATGGCGATGGATATGGCAGATGTCATCTGCTTTATGGTAGACGGAAAAGAGGGACTTACAACTGCTGACAGAGAGGTGGCAGATCTTCTTCGCCGTACAGGCAAGGAAGTGATACTTGTAGTCAACAAGGTCGACTCACCGTCAAAGGCTTATGAAACGATCCTGGATTTCTATGAGCTCGGATTCGGTGAACCTGTTCCTATCAGTGCAGCTAACATGACCAACATTGGAGACCTTCTTGACAGGATAGTCGAGGGATTCCCGGAAGACTCATTCGGCAGGATCGATGAAAGCGTTCATATTGCAATAATAGGCAAACCTAACGTGGGCAAGTCGTCGCTGGTCAATGCACTCACGCAGCAAAAGAGGGTCATCGTTTCGCCAATAGCAGGCACGACGCGCGATACAATCGACACACCGTTTACCTACAAAGACAGACAGTATACCCTGATAGACACGGCTGGTCTGCGCAAAAAAAGCAAGGTAAATGACTCTATTGAAAGATTCAGCGTAGTAAGAGCCATTGCAGCTATTGAACGCTGCGATATCTGTGTTCTGATGATAGATGCTGTAGAAGGCCTTACTGAACAGGATAAAAAGATAGCCGGATATGCTCATGAAGCAGGCAAGGGTCTGCTCATCGTTGTAAACAAGTGGGATCTTATCGAAAAAGAGACCAATACGATGCGCGATTTTGAAAGAAAGATAAAGGCAGAGCTGCTCTTTGCCTCGTATGCTCCCGTTGTGTTCACTTCTGTGGTCAACAAGCAGAGAATATTCGACATAATCGACAGATGCTCCAGGATCGCTGATGCCAGAAGTGTTCGTATAACTACAGGCAAGCTGAACAGCATCATCGAAGATGCGGTCATGATGAGGCAGCCGCCTTCAGATAAGGGCCGCAGACTCAAGATATATTACGCAACTCAGATAGGAACCAAACCGCCTCTGTTCTCATTCAGTATCAACGACAGGGAACTCATGCACTTCTCATATGCGAGATACCTTGAGAACAAGATAAGAGAAGCATTCGACTTTGAGGGTACATCTATCAAATTCGTCTGGAGTGAAAGAAGAGGTGAACGCAAGTGAGCAGCGGTGGAGTGATCAGCATAATCGTAATGGGATTAGCCGCATATATGATTGGAAACATCAATCCTGCAATCATAATCGGTAAACTCAAAGGGATCGACATCCGCAAAGAAGGCAGCGGAAACGCGGGTATGACCAACACTATCAGAGTTATGGGCCTTGGAGCCGGTATCACTGTTTTCATAGTTGATGTCATGAAAGCATTCATTGCGGTAAAGCTTGGCTTCAGCTTCTGCGGAGCCGCCGGAGCCATGGCGGCATTTGCGGGTGTAGTGCTGGGGCATTGTTTCCCCGCAGTATTTGGCTTTAAAGGCGGTAAAGGCGTAGCTGCTGCATTCGGAGCAGCTCTCGCTCTTAACTGGCCGAGCGCATGTGCAGCTCTTCTTGTGGCAGGAATAGTTTTCCTGCTGACACGCAAGATGTCTGTTGCATCGCTTGCAGCCGCTCTTTCATACCCGGTACTCATATGGCATTTCGATCGCGGATATCTTTATTTTGCGATATGTGCAGCAATATTTCTGATGCTCACACATCTTAAAAACATAAAAAGACTTGTTAAAGGCGAGGAAAAACCTCTTACCATAGGAGGCGGCAATAAAAATCAAGAAGAAAAGGAGCAGACAAAATGAAACCGATAGACTATTATGCCGGAGTCAGCATACCGGATCTTGGCGATAAAGCACTTGATGTAGCTGTCATAGGAAGCGGTTCTTTTGGCACAGCAATGGCCAATCTTATAGTCCATAACGGCCATAAAGTAACGTTATATGGACGCAACAAGGCTGCTCTTGATGCTATGAAGGAGACGCGTGTAAACAGCAGATATCTGCCGGATGTGCTTCTCAGCGATAAACTTGAATATACAAATGATCTCGGTGAAGCTGTCAGCGGAAGAGACATAGTCGTGTTCGCTGTCCCTGCACAGACATTCAGGCAGGTTTCGTCCGATGCATCTCAGTATCTAAAAGAAGGGACTATTGCGGTCAACCTCGCAAAAGGTATCGAAAAGAATACTCTGAAGAGAATGAGCGAAGTAGCTGCTGATACAATTCCTCAGGTCAGATATGTAGCTTTATCCGGACCGACCCATGCTGAAGAAATAGTTATGAATGCTCCTGCGGGAATCGTTGCAGCATCTGTTGACTCTGAAGCTGCGAAAGCAGTACAGGACGCATTCATGTCCGAACAGCTGCGCATTTATACACAGGATGACATGGTCGGAGTTGAGATAGCAGGAGCGGTAAAGAACGTTATTGCGATAGCTACAGGTATATCTGATGGCATGAAGCTCGGAAGCAACGCAAGAGCTGCCCTTATGACACGTTCTGTGCATGAAATAAAAAGGCTCGGGCTTGAACTCGGAGCTAATGCGGAGACATTCTCCGGACTGGCGGGTATAGGTGATCTTATAGTTACTTGTGCGACAGATCTCTCACGCAACAGACGATGCGGACTCATGATAGGCCAGGGACTCAAGGCTGAAGATGCAGTAGAAAAAGTGGGTTCCGTAGTTGAAGGTTACTATACAGCTGATGCAGTGTATGATCTTGCAAAAAAACTCGGAGTTGAGATGCCGGTATGTATGGCTACAAGAGCTGTTCTTAAAGGAGATATTTCTCCGGAAAAGGCAGTCAGAATGCTGATGCTGAGAGACAAGAAAGACGAGATCCAATGAGGAAATACCACATAATCACATATGGATGCCAGATGAACGAGCACGACTCGGAGAACATCGCCGGCCTGCTCGAAGCAATGGGATATGAGCATATTGATGATCCTTATAAAGCGGATGTAACGGTGATCAACACATGCAGTGTAAGGGAAAACGCTGATAAGAGGTTCTTCGGCACGCTTGGACAGTTTAAAAAGGTAAGAAAGAACAATCCGGACTTTGTGCTTGCAGTCTGCGGATGCATGCCTCAGCAGCCCAGGGTCGTTGCAGAGATCAACAAACGTTTTTCATGGGTCGATATTGTTTTCGGAACGCAGAATATTGCACAGTTCCCGGAGCTGCTCGAAGAAAGACTCAGAACCGGCAGACGCATGCGCGCAATTATCGCCAACAATCCGGATATAAGTGAAGACGGCATGAAACCGGTCAGAATGCACCGGCATAAGGCACTGGTAAATATAACGTACGGCTGCAACAATTTCTGTACCTACTGCATAGTTCCGTATACCAGGGGACGCGAAAAGAGCCGTATGCTCAGCGAAGTATGTGATGAGATCAGGAGACTTGCTGATGATGGCGTGATAGAAGTCATGCTTCTGGGACAGAATGTTGATTCCTATAGGGATGCAGAAGGCCACAGTTTCGCAGATCTGATAAAAGCCGTCAATGAAATAGAAGGAATAGAGCGCATCAGATTCATGACTTCACATCCAAAGGACATATCTGATGAGATGATCGAATGTTTCAGAACCTGCGATAAGCTCTGCCATAATATACACCTTCCGGTGCAGTCAGGAAGCGACAGGATACTAAAGCGTATGAACCGTCACTATGACAGGTCATCATATCTTGAGACAGTAGATAAGCTCAGAAAAACTGCCCCGGACATTACGATATCAACCGACATAATCGTAGGCTTCCCAGGTGAGACTGAAGAAGATTTTGAAGATACCCTGGATATAGCCAGAAGAGTCGAGTACGATTCAGCATTTACTTTTATATATTCTCCAAGGGAAGGTACACCGGCTGCAAAATTTACAGATCAGGTCCCTGATGAAGTATGCCACGAAAGATTCGACAGATTAGTAGATGTAATGAACGAAATCAGCCTGAAAAAGAATCAGGCATATAAAGGCCGCATCTGCGAGGTTATTGCAGAAGGCGTGAGCCGAAGCGACGATAACGTACTTGCCGGAAGGACGGACGGGTTTAAGTTAGTGAATTTCACATCTGAAAGAAGCCCTGAGCTGCTCATGGGCCGCAAAGTCATGGTGGAGATAACTGAATGCAAAACATTCAGCCTTGAAGGACGGGAAGTTGTATGACAGCCCTATTGGAGCAATTCCTGCAGTTTTTCACATTATCACATGTCATGGTGATCATCTACATGCTCAATGCACTCATAGCACTGGGCCTGATATTCTTTGATGACTCCAAATCGCCATCAGCGACTATGGCATGGATAATGGTACTGTTCATGGTACCTGTAGCAGGTCTGTTCCTCTATATGATCTTTTCCCAGAACATTGCCAGACAGCAGATCTTCAGAATGACTGAAGATGAAAAAGAGGGTAAGAAAACACTTGTAGGCTGGCAAAAGGAAGCCGTAAGGCAGAGTGTTCCGTTCGATGACGATGATGTCACAGCACGCTGGAAAGACATGATAAGCATGAATCTCGAATATGCTGATTCTCTTCTTACTACAAATGACAGCGTAGAGATCATTACCGACGGCAAGGAGATGTTTGAGAGACTCTGTAAAGATATCGAGAACGCCCGTTATACTATCAAGCTCTGCTACTACATAGTAAAAGATGATTTTGTCGGAAGCAGGCTCATTGAACTCCTTACTAAAAAGGCTCAGGAAGGTGTCAAAGTCAGGCT
>CACZGY010000046.1:0-6379 GCA_902780815.1 uncultured Eubacteriales bacterium | reverse complement strand
CGCGCATTTAAAAAAGCAGGCGGGAAATATGCATTTTTCTTCAAGCCGTATATAAGACATCTGTACCTAAGGATCAACTACCGTAACCACCGTAAGCTTGCGGTCATCGATAATGAGATCGGTTATATAGGCGGTTTCAACATTGCCGGTGAGTATCTCGGATATAAGAAGAAGTTCGGGTATTGGAGAGATACACAACTGATAATAAGAGGAAACGCGCTGACAACTCTCAACGAACGGTTTTACATGGACTGGCGCTACGCGTCAAAGGAAGATGTTGACCTTATTGATCAGTCAGTTCGGTATGCGCTCAGGTCCGAAACGGGTGATATACCGGTACAGATAGTATCCTGCGGTCCGGAATCCGAAAAAGAAGAGATCAAGATGGCGTTCATGAAAATGATCACAAATGCCAGAAAAAACATATATATTCAGACACCTTACCTGGTGCCTGATGAGTCTATGATGGAATCACTTCGTATGGCTGCGAGATCCGGCATAGATGTGAGGATAATGGTTCCGTGCATGCCTGATCACCCATTTGTATACAGGACTACTCTATACAATGCCGGCAAGCTCATACAGGACGGTGCCAGGATATATATTTACGAAAACGGGTTCCTGCATGCCAAGACACTGAGTGTAGACGGAGAGGTCTGCACTGTCGGATCCGCAAATTTTGACATTCGCAGCTTCAGACTCAATTTTGAATCTAACGCATTTATATATGACAAAGAAGTAACTGAAGATCTCGATGCGCGATTTATGAATGACATAAAACTTTCGCGTCCGTACACACAGGAAGACAGAGACGGGATCACAAATTATGAAAAGGCGGCAGAATCCATATCAAGGCTCCTGACCGAGATCCTTTAAGACTTAACTTGAGAAAGGAACGCTCAATTGAACGCAGATTTGATACTTACTAAAATCCTGATGCTTCCGGGCATCATTATCGGACTCAGCTTTCATGAGTTCGCACATGCATGGGTATCCGACAAACTCGGTGATCCTACACCTAGAAGGCAGGGCCGTGTCACAATAAACCCGCTTGCACACATAGACTGGATGGGATTCCTGGCACTTCTTCTTGTCGGTTTTGGCTGGGGAAAGCCGGTACAGATAGATCCCGGATATTATAAACACAGAAGGAGAGATGAGTTCCTGGTCGGCATTGCAGGTGTTACGATGAATCTCATTCTTGCAATTCTCTTTTCCATACCTGCAAGATGGATGGTAAAGGCGTTCAGCGGTGTTGCTGCATCTGACCTCGTATACAATGTTTACCTGATGATCTTCTATATAGTTTCCATCAATGTCGTTCTCATGATTTTCAATCTGATACCATGTCCTCCGCTGGACGGCTGGGGGATAATAACTCAGATTTTCAGACTCGACAGATACAGCTGGTGGTATAAGGTGTATCAGTATGGCACGTATATACTGCTTGCACTGATCGTATTCAACGTGACCGATCTTATTCTTACACCGCTCGTATCCAGGATCCTGGGAATACTTTTATAGACTCTGATATAACGGCAGCAGCTTTAAGTCTGCTGCCTGTCTGATATAAGGGAAAAAACAATGGAAAAACTGATATCTGACGAACACATACCTGAAATACTGAACAGGCTTGAAACCATGCATCCCGAAGCTGCCTGCGCGCTTGACTTCGGTACGCGCTTCCAGCTGCTTTCAGCTGTAATGCTGTCAGCCCAGACAACTGATGTTTCAGTAAACAAAGTAACACCGGTGCTTTTCGGGAAATATCCTACTGCGGAAGCGATGGCCGAAGCCGATCCTGCCGAAGTACAGGAAATAATAAAGACCATAGGACTGTATAAGAACAAGTCCAGAAATTTAGTGGCTTTATCAAAAATGCTTGTCTCGGACTTCGGAGGTGAAGTGCCTGGCCGCTTTGAAGACCTCGTTAAACTTCCGGGAGTCGGAAGGAAGACTGCCAATGTTGTACTCGCTGAAGGCTTCGGTGAAGCCCGGATAGCGGTCGATACGCATGTTTTCAGAGTCTCCAACCGTATAGGACTGACATGCGCAAAGGATCCGGAAGGTGTCGAAAAGACACTTATGGAAAGACTTCCTGAAGACCAATGGTCAAGAGCTCATCATCTGCTTATATTCCATGGCAGAAAGATATGCCATGCTAGAAAACCTGACTGCAGCAATTGCCTTCTGTCCGGCTTATGCCTGCATCAGATATAAGGAGGGACTAATTGAAATTCATTCATCTGTCAGATCTGCATATCGGAAAGCGTGTAAATGATTTCTCAATGATCGATGATCAGAGATACATCCTTGAACGCATCCTCGGAATAATAGATGAAGAGAAGCCGCAGGCCGTTCTGATAGCGGGAGATGTCTATGATAAACCGCTTCCGCCGGCAGAAGCCGTGCGTCTTTTTGATGAATTCATTTGCAGGCTCTCTGAAAAGGACGTCGAATTGTTCATTATAAGCGGAAATCATGATTCCGCTGAGAGACTTTCATTCGGTTCTCAGATAATGGACCGGCAGGGGATCCATTTTGCGGGTGGATATGACGGCAGCACCAGATGCTTCAGCCTCAGCGATGAGTCCGGAAAAGTCAATTTTTACATGCTGCCTTTTATAAAGCCTGTTCATGTGAGACAGGCCTTCATAGATGATGAAAAAGCATCTGAAATATCAGATTTTACCGAGGCTGTCAGGTATGCGATCGAAAAGATGGGGATTGATACCGGAGAACGCAATGTACTTATAGCGCATCAGTACTGCACGGGTGCCATAAGGTCAGAATCTGAAGACATATCTGTCGGAGGCCTGGACAACGTTGATGCTTCAGTATTTGAGCCTTTTGATTACACGGCACTCGGTCATCTGCACGGGCCGCAGCCTGTTGGAGCTGCACATATCAGATACTGCGGATCACCGCTGAAGTACTCGTTTTCTGAAGCTGAACAGATAAAATCAGTTACTGTAGTTGAGCTTGGAGAAAAGAAAGATGGGGTATGCAGGGTGAATCTGAAGACTCCTGAACTTCTGCCTTTAAGGGATATGAGAGTACTTAGGGGCAATTTCCGCCAATTGACAGATAAAAATTATTATAAACATGTTAATGCTGATGACTATATGCGCATTATACTGACAGATGAGGAGGATGTGATAGGCGCACTCGGCAGTCTGAGAGCTGTATATCCGAACATCATGAGGCTGGAGTATGACAATGTGAGAACACGTTCATCTGCAATTATTCCTGATGCTGAAGGGAACGACAGCAGAACTCCGCTTGAGATATTCGCAGGTTTATATGAGGCTCAGAATGGGAAGGCCATGGATGATAAGCAGTCAGCTATGGTAAACAGGCTGATAGAAAAGGTGTGGGGTGAAGAAGAATGAGACCGCTCAGGCTCAGAATGTCGGGCTTCGGCCCATACAGGGAAACAAATATTATAGACATGGAAAGCCTTGGACGCGGCGGTCTGTATCTTATTACCGGCGATACAGGTGCCGGCAAGACTTTTATTTTCGATGCTATAACTTATGCGCTGTACGGTGATATGAGCGGTTCCGGACGTGATATAAAAAGTGTAAGGTCCCAGTATTCTTCAGAGTCAGAAAAGACTGAAGTCGAGCTTATGTTTGAATACCGCGGACGGAAATATACTGTTACACGCAATCCTGAATATTTCAGGACAAAGAAAAGCGGAGAAGGAACCACAAAGCAGACAGCCGGGGCAACAGGTCAGTTCTGCAGTATAGCGATGATCGCACAGGGAGAGTTCCGGAAAGTCCTTAATGCAGGTACGGACGAAAGGCAGAAATTATTCAGAAAGCTTTTTAATACACAGCCATATAGCAGACTGTCAGATGAACTTAAGGAACTGAACAGACAAAACCAGGAGAAATACAACGATGCTGTCCGTGCAATAAACCTATGTATTTCTTCAGTAAGCTGCAGCTTTGATGAGCTTTTGTCGGCTGAACTGGATACAGTAAAGTCCCGCACGGAGAATGAGACGGTCATTTCCGGAGAGATATGTGAACTGCTTGAATCTATAATACATTCAGGTACTGACAGAACCGCAGCAATTGGTGAAAATCTCGTAACTATCGAAAAAAAGATCACAGCGCTGAATAATACCATAGCTCTTGCCGAAGACCACAGAAACAATGTGATAAGCCTTGAAGATGCAAGGAAGTCTGCGCCGGATCTCAAGAATAAGGTCGATGCAGCAAAAAAAGCGTTGGATGCGGCAAATGAAAACAGACAAATAATTGAAAGGCTGAAAAGCGAGGCAACTCTTATTGAAGCTTCAATAGATTCTTATGAAGAGCTGGATGCCGTCAACACTGATCGCATCGGATTGGAAAAACAGCTGAAAACAAAAGACGCTGAACTTTCATCTGTTCAGAAAGATGCAGAAGACCTTAAAAAGAAACTGGCGGACAGCGAATCATTACTGGAAGAACTCCGGCATTCCGGTGAGGAACTGGAAAGGATAAAAAGCAATATCGAGAAGACGGGCAGCAGGGTGTCTGCACTCGAAACACTTGTAAAAGATATTGAAACAGTTGCCGGTCTTGAAGAAAAGCTTAAAAATCAGCAGGAAGACCTGAAGCCAATGCTTGCAGAAGCCGGCAGGCTTGAAGCTGAGCACAGCAGGATGCTTTCGGATTATATGAAGGAGCAGGCCGGTATACTTGCAGAATCTCTCTCTGAGGGAAATCCTTGCCCGGTATGCGGCTCCATACATCACCCTGATCCTGCAAAACCAGGTGAAGATGCTCCGTCAGAAGATGATATTGAGAAAAAGAAAAAAGAAGCTGAAAGCAAAAGAGATGAAGCGTCCGTCCTGATGGGCGAAGCACAGACTACAAGAGGCAGACTTGAGACAGCACTGAATAATACATGCAGTGCAGCCATACGTGAGACAGGCATACAGGAGCTTTCAGATGCTAAAGAAAAAGCGGGTAAGGATATCATTTCGCTGAATGAGTCTCTTACAGAGATGCGCTTGGAAGAAAAAGAACTGAATGAAAAGGCGGAAAAAGCAAAGGAACTTGGCGTCATTGTTCCTAAATTGCGGACAGCTTTTGAAGAAAAGCGTTTAAAGACAAGGAACATAGAATCAGAAATCAATGCAGTTAAAGAATCGCTGGCTGCAGTCATGTCGAAGTATGAACAAGTGAAAAAAGAACTTGTCTATGAATCAAAAGAAGATGCGCAGAACGCAATTGATGCAAAACATGCTGAGTCAAAAAAGCTCTCTGAAGAGATAGAGCTGGTCTCACAGTCAGTGAACGATGCCGTATCCCGCAGAGATGCCAATGACGCAAGGATAAGCGAACTTGAAAGGGTGGTTGCCGGCTATAAACCAATTGATGAAGATGCTGCAAAAGAAGCATTGCATGCAGCCGAATCCGAAAAGAAAGACCTTACTGACAGCAACATACATATATCCTCTGAGCTGAAAACAGTCATAGCAGCTCTTGAAACGGTAAGGGCAGGTGCTGAAGAACTAGAACAGATACGAAGCGAGCACGAGGTGATCGACTCCCTTAACAGAACAGCAAACGGAATGGTCACCGGCAAAGAAAGAATAACACTTGAATCATATGTTCAGACATTTTACTTTGAGCGGATAATAAGAAGGGCAAATATACGGCTGAGGATGATGTCAGACGGACAGTACGAATTTGTGAAGGGCAGCGGCTCAGGCGATAAACGTCATCTGTCAGGCCTTGATTTGAGTGTGCTGGACCATTACAGCGGAACGGAAAGACCTGTCAATACCCTTTCAGGAGGTGAAAGCTTCATGGCTTCTCTTTCTCTGGCTCTCGGTCTCTCAGATGAAGTCCAGGCTTCAGCAGGCGGTATCAGGCTCGATACTATGTTCGTTGACGAAGGCTTCGGCTCACTTGACTCAGAGACACTTGAAAAGGCGATACGGACTCTTACTGAGCTGTCCGATGAAGACAAACTTGTTGGCATTATTTCACATGTTGACGCACTCAAATCACGCATAGACAGGCAGATCGTGGTCACCAAGGACCGGGATGCCGGAAGCCGGGCTGTCATAATGATTAATTAGCCTTGTAAACGGCTTGCACCATTTGATAAAATCATTTAGTAGAGTAGTTATTTCAGGCATTTATTTGCCGTGGATAATGATAATTATTTCCTGTGATAACACAAAGGAGAGTCATATATGAAAAAGACCATTAAAGACATCGACTGGGCCGGCAAAAGGGCTGTGATGAGATGCGACTTCAACGTACCTCTCGACGGTGACAAAATCACTGATGACATCCGTATCAGGGCAGCTCTTCCGAGCATAGAGTATCTTCTTGAGAACGGAGCTTCTGTAGTCCTCATGTCGCAC
>CACZGY010000045.1 GCA_902780815.1 uncultured Eubacteriales bacterium | reverse complement strand
ATCAAAACGGGCATCTCTGACACTTGCTTCCTCGCCTGTAAGCCTGTTGAAAGTGTTGTGATCATGCACATACCATTTGCGGAACCTGGAGATTTCTGAGGCCAGAGCATCTATATCAGCATCGGTCATATCTTCCATAATGAGTCCGTCGAATACCCTTCCCATGGATTCGATCATTACATACAGATCTGTCTCATTATCAGGCAGATGATCAAGAAAGCCATCAAAATACGAACTCATGTGTTCGGCAAGTTTTTCCTTGTCGACATTGCGGATGAGATCCTTTATGAGGTTTTCTTCTATGTATTCGTCTTCTTCCAGAAGTGCTGCGAGATTCTCAAAATACTGGAACTCATCAGCATTATCTATATCGAGTATGCGGTAAAATCTGCCCAAATTCCATATTCTGACAGAATATTATAGCATACGGAGAACGCAAAATGAAGATATACGTGTTCTGTAATCAAAAAGACAGATCCAGAGTGGCATACAATGAATTCATCCCATTGGTCAAGGAGTTTGGTTATGAAGTAGTCGAGGAGTTTACAGGTGATGAAGATCTTCTCGCCTGCATTGGCGGCGATGGCACTTTCCTGAGTTTCGTTCACAAGTGCGGCTTCCCTAAAGTTCCGATCATTGGCATCAATACAGGTCATCTGGGTTTTTTTCAGGAAGCACTTCCTACAAACCTGAGGGAGACCATGGAATATATTTCCAAGGGAGAATACCATCTGCAGCGTATCAGCCCTGTTCAGGCAAGGATCATCACGCGCAGAGGAGAATTTCTTCGTACAGGACTCAATGAGATAGTAGTAAGAGGTCCCTACTCTCACGCGTCACATTATGAGATCTCGATCGACAATACAAAAATACAGGATTTTTCCGGTGATGGAATAATTATATCGACACCGGTCGGCTCTACAGCATATAACTACTCACTCGGAGGCTCACTGATATCTCCGGAGCTTGACGTTCTGCAGCTTACCCCGATAGCACCTATGAATACAAATGCTTACAGGTGCTTTAAATCAAGCCTTATACTGCCGTCAAAAGAAAACATCACTATAGCCGGCACAGGAAGATGTGAAGGCGGTACTGTACTCGTCTCATTTGACGGCCGTACTCACGAATTCGGAGGCGTTCTTAAGATAGAAATCACCCGTTCTGATAAAGAGATCGGCCTCATCCGTACGAAGTCATACGATCATTGGAGCAAACTGTCAAGCAAGCTGTTGTAATACGTTTGCTGTTATAAACTCAAAACAGCGCTTAGTCAGCGCTGTTTTTTAATTTGCTGATTGCTTCCTTTATATCATCCGGAATGTCTGTCCTGAAACTCACCCGTTCTTTTGTTATCGGATGGTCAAATTCTATATAGTAAGCATGCAGTGCCTGCCGTTGTATAAGCTGCGTACTTCCGCCGTAGAGGATGTCTCCTGAAATGATATGGCCAATATGTGACAGGTGTACGCGTATCTGGTGAGTTCGACCGGTATGAAGTATGACTTCCACAAGAGTATGCGCACCGTATTCATCTGAATCAAAACGCTCCAGGACATTCACCTCGCTGAGTGCGTTTTTCCCGCCTTCATACATTACCTCGCGGCGTATGGAAACCTGATCGGGTCTCCCTACAGGAAGATCTATTTCAAAGTGATCGTCCGCGACATTGCCTTCAACCAGTGCGTAATATTTTTTGACTACTGTATTGCGCCGCATCTGCGAGGACAGATCGTTCTGTGCATTTGCATTCTTTGCTACTATGATGATACCGGAAGTGTCCATATCGATGCGGTTCGCAAATCTTACCTTGAAAGTCTGTCCGCTGTCTATCATATATTGCATTACGCCATTTGCGATCGTGTGGTGCGGATGCCCCTTCGTAGGATGCACTATAACGCCGGGCTGTTTGTTCACGAGAATAAGATCATCATCCTCGTAAATGATGTCAAGAGGTATTTCCTCAGGCTCAAAATCACTTGTCTCCTCCGGAAGTCTGACACCAATGACATCACCGACCCCGGGTTTTATATAACCCGGAGTCGGTGTTCCGTTCAGATCTACCAGTGACTGATACTTCATCTTTGTTCTGAACCTCGCTGAAAATTTGTAATTCATACGAAGTATCTGATTTATAGTCAGTCCTGATTCTTCAGTTGTAACAGTATGTTCGTATTTCGCCATTTCTTAACGGAGCTGGGCGCCGCACTTTTTACCGAGCACCTTTATGATTCCGTTCATCTTTTTCTCTATCTGCTTTGAAGTCATAGTCGAATCATCGTTTCCGATCTTCAGGCTGAGCATAATGGACTTCTTGCCTGCAGGAATCTGTTTTCCGCGGTATTCCTCAACGAATCTGAGATCCTTGACCATGAACTTGATAGCTTCTTTTATCTCTTCCCATGTCATGGATTCATCGACAAGAAGTGAAAGGTCCTGCTCAACAAGCGGATACTGCGGAAGATGCCTGAATTCATTTGTCCTTGATGGATACGGATCAAGCATTGATGTATCCAGTTCGAATGCAGCTGCACTTATGAGCTTTACTCCGGATTCCGTCAGAGCCTGTACCGAAATAAGTCCGATGGATCCGACAACCTTTCCGTCTTCAACTATATTGAGCCATACTTTTTCATCTGACCATGACGGCTTGTTTTTCTGCTTGAATGTGAAAGGCTTGAAGTGGCAGTATCCCGGCATTCCCTCAATAACACCTTTTACCTGGAAGAAAAGCGTTTTCGCGTCCTTGCCGGCGAATGCTCCGCTCAGCAGGTTCTTATGTACCGGCAGCACTTCATCGGCACTTGACGGGCTGTATTCACCCTTCTCGAATACCTGAGTTGCCTCAAATACAGCAAACTCATCAAAGAACCTGTGGTTCTTCTCTATAGTCTCCAGCATTCCCGGTATAAGTGATGATCTGAGATAACCGAGTTCAGGAGCAGGAGGCGTAGCAAGCCGTACTGAATTTTCCAGATCGATTCCCGCAGCACGTATGTATTTTTCATCGATCCAAGGATACGTGAATATTTCATTCATACCGCATCTGAATGCGAGATATTCCCTGAGTTTTCTTGCGAGATCGACATCGACCTGATGGATTGAATGCTCAAAGTTTACAGGAAGCGGCTGCTTTTTGAAGTATTCGTATCCGATGAGTCTTGCGATATCACCGAGTATGTCATCATGTATGGAGACATCACCGGTAGACCTCCATGTAGGAACCGTGCAGTGATATGTTCCGTCTGCAAACTCAACTTTATATCCAAGTCTTCCGAGTATGTCCTCGATCTCTGTCCTTTCAATGACTTCTCCGAGTCTTCTGTCAAGGAAATCCTGTGTAATATCGATTACGGCATTTTCTGTCCTGACAGGATAATTATCCATGTATGCTGAGAATGTGCAGTCCGGATATATCTCTTTGAACAGTGAAAGTGCCATACTGACGCCGAGACCTGCTCTCTGAGTATCTATGCCCTTCTCATATCTGAGAGCTGCATCGGTTTTTTCATTAAAATAAGCAGTGGTACGTCTGATGCCAGGTGCAGGGAATACAGCACATTCCAGGATAACGGAAGTTGTGGTATCCAGTACGGAATCATCTTTTCCGCCTTTGATACCGGCAAGGTTCAGCGGCTTCTTTGTATCGCAGATCACAAGGTGATCATGCGTAAGCTCCAGATCTTTCTCATCAAGAAGCACGAGTTTTTCGCCGTCTTCAGCAAGCCTTACTATGATTTTATCGCCCTCAACGTGAGTGCTGTCATATGCATGCTGCGGTGAACCGACTGCAAGCATCACGAAGTTTGTTATATCTACAAGAGCGTTGATCGGCCTCATTCCTGCATTTGTTATAAGAGTTTTCATCCATGCAGGCGATTCCTTTACATAAACATTGTCAATTTTTGTAGCAATGAATCTGTTGCATCTGTCAGGCTCTTCTATTACTACCGGGTATTCAGGCAGTCCCTCAGGAAGTTTCTCGCTGAGCTCATTGAAAGGAACTTTATAAATTGCTGCAAGTTCTCTTGCCACACCGAAATGGCCCCAGAGGTCAGGTCTGTTTGAAAGCGATTTATTATCTACTACAAGAACTACATCATCAAGACCCGCTGCCTCAGCGACACTCTGACCTGCCTTGCAGTCTACACCAAGTTCTGTGAAGTCAACGATCTCACGTTCATCTGCAGGCGGATACAGGTCAGCAAGATAGACCTCTGTGGCACCGCAGATCATTCCGTATGAGGAAACTCCTCTGAGCTTTGTTTCCTTCAGCTTCACAGGCTCTCCCTCGCCGTGCCATACGACTTCAGAACCCGGTTTTGCAACACAGACTTTATGGCCGGCAGTAAGATTGCTTCCTCCGCATACGATCTGTTTAAGCTCATCTTCACCTACATCTACGATGCAGACTTTGAGAGCGTCAGCGTTCGGATGAGCATTTACTTCTTTTATCTCTCCAACAACAATGTCATGGAACTTTTCAGCTGTATAGACGACATCTTCGACCTCGACAGTTCTCATAGTGAGGTCATACGCTATCTGATCATATGTAAGATCTGATGGCAGATCGACATATCTGCTGATGAATTTCATCGAAATATTCATAGCTTACCTCCTTCTCTTATTTGAACTGCTTGAGGAATCTCAGATCAGCGCTGTGGAACAATCTGACATCATCAACTCCGTAACGCATCATTACCATTCTGTCCAGACCTATGTTTGTATAGAAGCCTGTCCATACATCAGGATCCAGATTTGCTGCTCTCAGTACGTTTGGATGAATGACTCCGCCTGGCATTACTTCGATCCAGCCGGCATGGTTGCAGGCCTTGCAGCCCTTACCTCCGCAGAGGAGACACTCCATGTCGATCTCATAACCAGGTTCTGTAAACGGGAAGAATCCCTCTCTCATCCTAACGTTGACTTTACGGCCGAATACTTTCTCAAGTATTGCCTCGATCATGACACGGCCGGAGCTGAACGAAATGTCCTTATCAACGATAAGCGCCTCATACTGGAAAAACGCTCTCTCATGACGGGCATCGGTAGTTTCATTACGATATACTCTGCCCGGATATACGAATCTTGCAGGTGCACCGTGTTCAAGAAGATATCTTACCGATCCGCCGGTGAGATGAGGACGCAGGCAAAGTCGCTCGCTTCCCCTTTTGTCTTCTGTACCCTCGAGCCAGTAAGTATCCATCGAAGCTCTTGCCGGATGATCGGCAGCAAAGTTAAGATTATCAAAGGCGTATTTCTCACTCGAGATATCGTCTTCACTGTATATTTCAAAGCCAAGTGATCTGAAAGCGTCATTTAAGTCGTAACACATCTGGGTTATAGGATGCAGAGCGCCTCCGCTCACCTCTATACCCGGAAGTGTGAGGTCTATTTCGCCCTCGACCGCTGACGCAGAAGCGATTAATTCTTCCTGACGGCTCTGTATCTTCTCGGCGAAGAGGTTCTTCACCTCGTTTGCCTTCATGCCGACTGATTTACGCATGTCCGGATCGAGTCCGCCAAGGCTCTTGAGCACCTCCTGCAGTGAGCTCTTTTTACCGGTGAGCTCCTTGCGGACAGCCTCAAGCATGGCCGGATCCGATGATTCAGCTATTCGCCTGAATCCTTCTTCACGGATCTTCTCCAGCTTTTCCAACATATTTCTACCCTCCTTAGCTTTGAAGAATTATATAATTCACAACTCTATTGTTTTAACATACCTTTACCGGTATACACTTTAGCCTCTTCCTCTCCTCTGAGTACCCTCAGTGCACCGGCACACATGGCTTCCTGCTCTACCTCATTTTCATAAATGTAAATAGGAGCTATCCATCCTGTGTATTTTCTTATGTAATCTACCAGCCCGCGGAATCGTGTATAACGGCCCGTTATGAGGATACCGTCAACGTTCCCCTGCAGTACAGTAGCCATTGAACCTATATATTTTACGATATTGTAGCACAGTGCTTCCCACACGAGTTTAGCTTCCTCATCGCCGTCAAGCACCCGCATGTAAACTTCATCAGCATCGGATGTACCGAAGTGCGAAACAAAACCGCCCGTACCGGTGCATAGATGGCGCATTTCGTCTATCGTATGATCCTTGAAATAATCAAGAACTTCCATAAGAGGAAGAGAACCTGTGCGTGTCGCTGTAAATGGTCCCTCACCTCCGGCGCCCTGGTTGCAGTCTATCTGCTTTCCATTCTTCTGTGCTGCTATTGTGATTCCCCCGTCGATATGTGCTACTACAAGACTGGATTTCTTATAGTCCATACCGTGGATCTTGCAGTGCTTCATAGCTGTGCCTCTCAGATTGAGAGCATGCGATTCAGCACGGCGCTCCAGGCCCTTTACTCCTGTGACTCTTGCGACATCCGTGTATTCATCTACACAAATCGGATCAACCATGAACAGCCTTCCGCCGTACTTCTGCTGCATCTCGTAGGCAAGCTGCACACCGAGTATGGATGGATGAATTGTACGTCCCACATTGTTTCTTATGTCGTTGAGCAGAAGATCATTTACTTCGAATGTTCCGCTCGGTACCGGATAACACCCTCCGCCTCTTCCGACAAAAGCATCGATGTTATCAAGTTCGATATCGTTCTTTTCCACGAAATCCTTTATTACTCCCATCCTGTAATCAAGCTGGTCGTTCGGCATAGGAAACGAGTTAAGGACTTCTGCATCATGGGTCACTGAAGTCTCGAGTATCTTGATGTTGTTTTCAAAAAGAGCGAGCTTGGTCGAAGTTGATCCTGGATTGATCACAAATATGCGGAATCTGTTGTTTTTCATAATCGTCCTCTACCGTGTTTCTTTTTGATAATAATTAACGGCGGCTTTTCTGCAGAGCCGCCGTATGTCTATCAGATACAGTCCTGCTCTGCCTTTAAGAACTAAAAGATGCCTCCGAACTTCATAAAGAGCGGAGCAAAAACAAGTGTTACTGCTACCATTACTTTTATTATGGTCCCCAGTGTTTCGGTCGCCAGTCTGTCATAGTGTCTGCCGGCATTGTTCAATGTGAAAATGACACACATACCTGTGACAGCTGCTGAACATGAAAATGCTATAAGCCCGTTTACGCCGCCTGCAGCGCCTACTGCCAGCGGGACCAGTAAAGATATGGCAAACAGCGGAAAAATCCCTCTGAGAGCAGTTATGCGCTTCTCAGGGTCAAATGAATCGCTCATTCTTGCGCCAAGCACCTGACTGGTAAGCCTTATTGATCTTATGATAAACCCGGCGCATACAAATACGATAACAGCTCCAGTTGTGATTCCTGTGAAAACAGGTGTGCTCAGCAGGTTTATCGCCGGATTGTTTGCAACTACAGAAAGAGCTGTATACATCGCGACAAGTGTTACATATGCCGCAACGCCTGAGTATGTCTTTCCGACAGAATCCGTAGCAGCCGAAGCTGTAAGAAGAACGTCTGCAGGATTAGGACTTTCTGCGTCAGGATCACTTACAGATGCAATATCTGAAGCGCTGGCTGTGTTTATTGAGAAACCGCGTACTGCTGAATTGACTGCAGCCATGGAATTGATGCCGATAGCTGCAAGTGCAATACCGTAGAAATTCGCAAACATATATGCGATAACCATCGCCGTTGTCGTCAGTACTGCCGGTATGATGACTGAGATCATGCCTATCGACAGACTGTATATCATTGACTGGCTCACACCTGTCTTTTTTACATCCGGTAGGAAACGTTTAAACACAGCTCCGTCTATAGAATATGCTTTCGATGCTTCACCTGAAATAAGCGAAGCAAGCAGCCCTATAGACACACATATGCCGTAAACATATGACTGCAATAAATCGTTGCTGAAGTAAACCGCTACGGCAGCGATAAGAACAGCTGCTATGATATTGCCTGCTGTCAGACCTGCTGCAGGTCTTTTAACAATATAGCCTCTATATGCCATGATCCCGATAATGGAAGCTATTATGCCCCCGGCATAAACGATCAATGGATATCTTGCAGCAGATGTTGCAGAAAAAGTCGACATGACTCCGGATGTGTCTACAGCTACTCCTGAGAGCAGTGCAGCAGAGCATGCGGAAAGAATATAGGTCTCCACGAGATCTGCACCGCTGCCTATGAAAGACCCGGTATAGTCAGTGAAGTCATCGCTTCTGACTGTAAGTGCATATGCTCCCGAGAACGCGGTTCCTGACAGTCCTATGATCAGAGACACGACAGACGCGCCAAGAGCGAAACTTGCAATTAAATCTACCAGCTGATCTCTTTTAAGAAAGAAAAACAATATGCCGAGACCTACAAGTGCTATTGAAGAAACGCTGAGTCCCATGACAGCTGCAGATCTGTAAGCTGTCTTTAGGGCGTTTCTGATGTCGCCGGAAACGGCTGTTGAGGAAGAAGATATGCTTCCTGTAACAACAGTTGAAGCTCCGGTAATTACAGAAACAAAGCAAAGAGCCGCTCCCCCTAAGAAGACAGCGGCATTCAAGTGCCCTACAAACACAAAAAGCACTACTGCAAGCAGTGTAAGTATGATAATAAGCGGCACGTATTGAATTGACCAGAATTCCGATTTTCTGCTTTTGACTTCAGCATAGCTTTCAGCTGAAGTCTCGTTTCTGACAATGCGGCTCCTTATCCAGGTCTCAAAAGAGATCGCGGCCAGAAGTCCTATCAGAGCGCAGATAAGCGTTAAAATTTTGAGCATTTATTGATCTCCGGCTGCGTTTGACACGCATTCATCGATTGATTAGTTGAAAATGGCAACAATTGCCAGCGATATGACGATATAGATTATTGCACAGACAGTTGTGATCTTAGCAAGAAGTGCGTCATATCCTCTGCTCTTTTTCTTGCCGAAGAGCTGCTCTGCTCCGCCTGCGATAGAACCAGAAAGGCCATCGCTCTTACTTGTCTGAAGAAGGATGCTGACGATGAGCACCAGGCTTGAGAGCAAAAGGATTACCATTAAAGCGGTATGCATTGTGTCCTCCAAAACTTAATTAAAATATAAGACGCCCGGATAAATATCCGAACGTCTAAAAATAACATAATCAATGACTGCGTGTCAAATGAAACAGCTCACTTTTACAGTGAAGCGGCAGCCTCAGCGATTGCAGCAAAATCGTCAACCTTAAGGCTTGCTCCTCCGATAAGGCCTCCGTTGATGTCAGGTTTCTCGAGGAGTTCCTTAGCATTTGAAGGTTTCATGGAACCGCCGTAGAGAATGAGCATTTCATCACCGGTTGCATTGTCATATATACCGGATACGACTCCTCTGATGAAAGCGCACATTTCTTCAGCCTGCTCAGGTGTTGCTGTCTTGCCTGTACCGATAGCCCAGATCGGCTCGTAAGCTATTACGATCTTCGAAGCGGCAGCAGCAGTTATTCCTGCGAAGTCTGCTATTACCTGTCCTGCAACGAATGTCTGCTCTCCGCCCTGCTCTCTTACTTCGAGGGATTCACCAACGCAGAGAATAGGAGTAATACCTGCTTCGATGAGGACTTTAAGCTTTTTGTTTACTGTCTCATCTGTCTCGGCAAAATATTCTCTTCTTTCTGAGTGTCCGATAACGCAGTAGCCTACACCCAGTTCCTGAAGCATGGATACAGAGATCTCACCGGTATAAGCACCGCTTGGCTCAAAGTGTACATTCTGAGCACCGAATCCGATTCCGGATCCTTCAAGGCCCTTGCCGAGTTTCTCTATCGAAGTGAATGGTGCGAGTACGCAGACGTCCTTCGCATTAGGCAGGTTCTTTGCTTTCAGTTCTTCAGCAAAAGCTGCTGCCTCAGCTGCAGTTTTGTTCATTTTCCAGTTTCCAGCGATCAAAAACTTCTTCATGGTATTTCCCCTCTCTTATTTTTCGTCGATTACAGCGATTCCCGGAAGTTCTTTTCCTTCAAGGAACTCAAGGCTTGCTCCGCCTCCGGTGCTGATGTGTGTCATTTTATCTGCAACTCCGAATTTTGCTACTGCTGCAGCACTGTCTCCGCCTCCGATTACTGTAGTTGCATCGATCTCAGCAAGGCAGTCGGCAATTGCTTTAGTACCTACTGCGAAATTATCCATTTCGAATACGCCCATAGGACCATTCCATACAACTGTCTTTACAGTCTTGAGAGTATCAGTGTAAAGCTTGATCGTCTCAGGTCCGATGTCCAGTCCCATTTTGTCTTCAGGGATCGAATCCACATCGTATACGCCATAAGGCGAATCATTGGCGAACTCATCAGCAGCTACAACGTCTACAGGGAGCATGAACTTAACACCCTTTTCTGCAGCCTTCTCAAGTATTTCTCCTGCAAGTTCAAGGCCTTCTTCGTCAAGAAGCGATTTTCCGATGGAATAACCCTGTGATTTGAAGAATGTATATGCCATACCTCCGCCGATAATAAGGATGTCTACCTTGTCGAGCAGGTTTGTGATCACCGGGATCTTGTCCTTTACCTTTGCTCCGCCCATGATTGCAGCGAAAGGTCTCTGTGGATTGTTTACTGCTTCTCCGAGGAATTTGAGTTCCTTCTCAATAAGGAATCCGGATACTGCAGGGATGTAATCTGCGATACCTGCTGTGGAGGAGTGTGCTCTGTGAGCCGAACCGAAAGCATCCTGAACAAAAATGTCACCGAGCTCAGAAAGCTCTTTTGCAAACGCAGGATCATTCTTTGTTTCTCCTGCTACGTATCTTACGTTCTCGATGAGCAGCATTTCACCGGCTTTGAGTTCCTTTGCTGCAGCTTTTACGTTATCATCAACAACTACGTCAGAAGGAACAAACTTAACCTCTTTTCCGGTAAGCTCAGCAAGTCTCTTTGCTACAGGAGCAAGGCTGAACTCAGGCTTTGGTTCACCCTTAGGTCTGCCGAGGTGCGACATGAGGACTACAGAAGCTCCGTTCTCAAGAAGATACTCTATGCTCGGAAGAGCTGCCCTGATACGGATGTCATCAGTGATTTTGTCACCGTC
>CACZGY010000044.1 GCA_902780815.1 uncultured Eubacteriales bacterium | reverse complement strand
TTATATTTACAGAGCGCGATGCGCTGATGTAGCTTAATGGCAGAGCATCTCATTCGTAACGAGAAGGTTGGGGGTTCGACTCCCCCCATCAGCTCCAAGCAAAATGCACCACCACACGGAGGAGCATTTTGTTTGGAATATGACTGAAGGGATCGAACCCCCAACCTTCTCGCATACAATCAAAGGGGGTTCAGAATCCGGGTGTATGATACTCAACTGAACACACGGATACTGCAAGGTCAAGGGCGCTTTAGCGCCGCGAAGCGGTCGCAGACCCTTGACCGCAGCAGACTCCCCCCATCAGCTCCAAGCAAAGGACCGGCATTGTCCGGCCCTTTTTTTGCATTCACTCATTGATGCTTTCTGAGAAGTATTCCAGAAACTGATCCCGAATCAGATTTACATCAGCTTCCCGTGCTTCACTGAGATCTTTGTGCTTGATCATATATGTGATTCGTTCAGGAGGCTTTCTTTTGTCAGCAATATCACTTATCACAACATTCTGTTTCTGCTTGAGGTATCTGGCGACAGAAAGAGGTGCTATAGTCCATTTACAAGGCTCTTCAAGGAAGAAGGATAGAAGCTGAAAGATATCTACCTCTATAGAGTTTCTTTTTCCTTTGCTTATCATCTGGTCGTGCCATATCTGATAATTGCTTTCCCAATAGAAACAGATCTCATTTGCCGGGTCGAGTTCATTAAGATAAATACGGTCGCCGGAAACAGCACCACTGGATTCCTGGACCAGAACCATCCGCTCTCTTAGCACAGGTTCCACAATAATATTCTTAAATTTAAGAAGATGGAAAACGAAACCTAAATCAATGGCATGCTGCTCAAGAAGGTCATAAATGTTATGGGAATAGTGAGTAGATAGGTTAAGTTTCAGATTAATTGTCGGATCATTCAGGATACGACGATAAAATGGAAGCATGACGGTGTTGTTTAGTGTATCCGGACATCCGATACGAAGATAGATCTCATCTTCCTGATTACGCAAAGCAGAGGTCTCGGCCATCAGAGCCAGCCAGCGTTCAGCAATTGCGACAAATTCCTCGCCTTTCTGTGTAAGTTCGATACGACGTTGCCCTTTTCCACGCATCAGCAACGAAATTCCCAGTTCCTCTTCCAGATCTTTCAGACGGTGGCTGACAGTAGGCTGCGAGACGTAAAGTGTCTCTGCTGCTTTTGTCAGACTGCCGGTTTTATTCAGGGTCAGAAATGTTTCTATGTCAATTTGTTTCATATTTGCCGCTCCATATGGGAATCAGTTTTATTACAGATGGAAACTAGTATATTCAGATAATATCATATTTTAAAAATATAAGAAATGATTATAAATTAAAGAAATATTATTCATTTCACTTATTACTGCTTATGTGATATCAATATTACAGATGAAAAACCCAACTTGAAGAAAAAAGGAGTTTCTATCATGTTCGATGTTATCAAGCATTATGAGAAAGTATCGCCGGAATTGGTTGCAAAGTTTGCAGAATTTGAAGAAAGCGCTTCCATTCATGAATGCATGGGAAGAAAAAATGCTTTTGGCGGTAAAGTTCATCCGGTATGGCCGGGATCCAGGATTTGCGGAGTAGCTTTTACCGCAGAAGTACGTCCCGGAGATAATGTTATTCTCCATAAAGCGATCTCAATGCTTAAACCAGGCGATGTCCTGATGGTTGCATATTCAGGAGATACAAGAACCGGAGGAATGTGGGGAGGCATGATGAGTGCTTCAGCAAAAATGCAGGGCTGTGCGGGACTCATTACGGATGGTTCCGTTCGCGATACCATGCTAATGAAGGAACTGGACTTCCCGGTATTCTCAGCAGGGATCAATGTAGTAGGAACTACAAAAGCTTTTCCGGGAACCATCAACCATCCAATCGTGATGTGCGGAGTGACGATTCATCCTGGCGATCTGGTATTTGCAGACAATGATGATGTTGTGATCGTACCTAGAGAGATGGCACAGGAAATCTATGATAAGACTCTGGCCAGAGAAGAGAAAGAAGCAAAGCTGCTTCAGCGGATACTCAATCGCGAAGGAACAACTTATGATCTTAGTGGATTCAATAAGATTGTAGAAAAGCTTGACCTGACAGAGGAACCTGATTGATTAACAAGGAGCATACAGTATGGAAGATATTAAGATCCTCATTTCGGGAGACAAGGCGATCTCCGTACAGATGGGTTCCGAAATCAGCCTGGAAGTAAACCGCAAGGTTTTGATGCTGCAGGCAGAACTTGAGAAGAATCCAATCGCAGGAGTGACAGAAACTCTTCCGACATATGCAAGCCTGATGGTTCATTACAACCCGGAAATCGTACGAGTCAAAGAACTGTCAGAAGAAATCATGAAAAGAACTCAGACTATGCAGGATATTGCCGCTGGGAAAAAGCGGATAGTAGAAGTACCTATCTGTTACGGCGGTGAGTACGGTCCTGATCTCGAGTACTGTGCTGAACTCGAGCATACCACACCTGAAGAAATCATCCGCAAACATTCACAGCATGATTACTACGTTTATATGCTTGGCTTTGCTCCGGGACATCCATATGCAGCAAGGTTTGAAGAACCATTCAGCTTTAAGCGCAGAGAAACCGCGAGAGTCATGATACCTGCAAGGTCGGTAGTAGTTCAGCAGAATCTTTCAGATCTGATCCCTTTTGATCAGCCTTGCGGATGGAACATAATCGGGCAGACACCATGTGAGATATGTGATTATTCCCGCAAAGATCCGTTCCTTGTACATGCAGGTGAATGGACAAGATACCGTCCGGTATCACCGGAAGAATTCCGGAAGATACGAAAACAGGTCGAAGCGGGAAAATGGAAGCCAAGGATCATTGAATAAAGGAGGACACGATGGGAATACAAGTAATTGACCCGGGGATCCTTACTACAGTTCAGGATGGCGGCAGGATCGGATATCAGCAGTATGGGGTAACTCCTTCCGGTCCAATGGATGAAAGAGCATTTGCTCTTGCCAATCTGCTGACGGGCAATCAAGCCGGTACAGAAGAACTGGAAATGACATTTGCCGGGGGAAGATATAAATTCGATACCGATGCAGTTATCGCACTGACCGGTGCGGATATGAAACCTCAGATAAACGGGGAGCCGATACCCATGTATCAGGCGGTAAGTGTTCACGCTGGTGACGAACTGGCGCTGGGCTTCGCTAAAGTGGGATGCCGTACATATCTTTCAGTATCAGGAGGCATGGACATCCCTCTCGTGATGGGATCAAAGTCGACTCTGACAAGCAAGCATCTCGGAGGAATAGATGGAAGAAAGCTGCAAAAGGGAGATGAAATCACCTTCACAGCAACGGTAAGTGAAATACCGCTTCAGGAAAAAAGAGTGCTGCCACAGCCAGTGTATCCGGCAGAAACGATCAACGTACGTGTGGTTGCAGGACCTCAGGATGACGGATTCTCACGAAAAGAGTTCAGAAAGTTTTTCTGGTTCAGTGCGACTATCGCAAACGAGTGCGATCGCCAAGGCATCAGATTGAACCGTGAAATACCAGTACAACATATTGGGGACGGAAACATTATCAGTGATGGCATAGCCTTTGGGTCTATCCAGATACCACCTAACGGACAGCCAATCATCATGATGGCAGACCGTCAGACAGTAGGAGGATATCCGAAAATCGGCACTGTAATATCAGTTGACCTTCCGCTGCTGGCACAAGCTAAGCCGGGAATGAGGGTGAACTTTATAGAAGTAAGTATCGAACTGGCTCAGGAATTATACCTTAGAGAGTGCAGGTCGAGAAAAGAGATAGAAGAGCGCTGGAGAGCATGAAAAGGAGAAAACAATGTATTCGGTAGATTTGAACAGTGACATCGGTGAAGGTTTCGGCGCATACACGATGGGGGATGACAATGAGATCCTGAAATATATAACTGCTGCACAGGTTGCATGCGGATGGCACGCCGGAGACCCGATGATAATGGACAAAGTAGTCCGTACAGCGGCAGAAAGAGGAGTAGCTGTGGGAGCGCATCCAAGCTTTCCGGATCTGATGGGGTTTGGACGCAGAAAGATGAACATTTCCTTCGAAGAAGCTAAAAACTACGTCAAGTACCAGGTCGGAGCCCTTTCCGCTTTTACAAAGACATATGGAGTTAAGATACATCACCTTGCTCCACATGGAGCAATGGGAAATATGTGTCAGGATGATCGTGAGCTTGCCAGAGCGATATGCGAAGCAGTTTACGATATAGACCCTGAGATAATCATATACTATTGCGCTGGTGCAGTTCTCGGCGAGGAAGCAGAAAAGATGGGGCTCAGGACAGCTTGTGAGATATTCGCAGACAGAGCATATGAAGATGATCTTTCGCTCAGATCAAGAAAACTGCCGGGAGCAATGATAACCGATGAAGAAGAGTCTATCAGACGCTGCATCAGAATGGTAAAGGAAGGCAAAGTTACATCTTATTCCGGCAAAGAACTGGACATCAAAGGGGACACACTCTGTGTTCACGGTGACGGACCGAAAGCGATCGCTTTCGTAAAGCGCATACGTGAGGAATTTGAGAAGGAAGGAATTGAGATCCGTACTTTCCGCTAAATAGAGATACAAACGCGTTTATATACAATATCAATTATCACCTGAAATCTAGAAAAGGAGAGAGGTAATGAACCAGAAGAAAGGTGGAATGAGTATTTCCAAAAAGATGTTGATCGCTTTGGTGGGTGGTCTCGTCGTAGGTATTATCTTTATGCTGCTCCATCAGAGCCTTGTAAAGGGCGGAAATGAAGCTGCGTGGATCACAATCAATAAACTGTTGTTCCAGGACATTACAGTTCCGGAAGGTGTAGGGGCAATCGGACTGTTTTATATCATCGGTCAGATCTTCATGAAAGGTCTGCAGGCGGCAGTAGTTCCGCTGGTACTTGTATCACTAAGTCTGGCACTCTGCAGTATTTCGAACTCCACTAAACTCGGACGTATCGCGGGCAAGTCTCTCGCAGGCTTCTTCGGATTCTACTGCTGTGGTGCGGCAATTGCATGTGTGATTTCATATCTGATCAAGTCTCTAGGCCTGTTCAATGTAACGATTGCCGGAGATGGACTCGGTGAGGCAGCAACGATTGAAGCTTTCAACCCGCTGGCAGTTATCGTAAATGCAGTTCCGAACAATATCACATCTGCTTTCAGCACCAACAACAGCATTCTTGCAGTAGTATTCACCGCGGTAGTCATTGGTATCTGCATGAATGCTCTCGGAGAAAAGGCTGATCCACTGAAGAAGGTTTTCCAGAGCGCAAACGATATCATTCAGATGTATCTGAACTTCCTCATTGAGAAAGTTGGACCTATTGCGATCTTCTGCCTGGTAACACGTACATTCGCTATCTACGGAGTAGAATATCTTGCACCTGCGGCAACATACGTCGTATCTGCTATGCTGACTCTGCTGATCACATGCGTAGTACTTTATCCTCTTGCCATCATGCTGATTGCAAAACTGAATCCTTTCCAGTTCATCAAGAAGATGGCTAAAGTCGGACTGTTCGGTTTCTCTGTAAACTCGTCAGCTGCTACACTTCCGCTGAATACAAGAACTAACCTGCAGGAGCTCGGCTGCGGCGAAGAGATAACGAGCTTCGTACTTCCTACAGGAATGACAATCAACATGAACGGTACAACAATGATGCACATGTTCGCTGTAACATTCATTGCTACAGCAGCAGGAATCAATGTAACACCGGGCAACATGATCGTAATGGCACTGCTCTCGATCTGCGCTGCAGCAGGAACACCGGCGATTCCAATTGCCGGAACTACAATGATCTTCACAGTTCTTTCGGGAATGGGTTGGACTACAGATGCGTGTCTTCTTGGCTATGCACTCGTAGTTGCAATAAACAGACCGGTTGAGATGGCTCTTCTGCCACTCAATGTAATCGGTGACGCAGCAGTAAACGTGCTCGTGAATGCAAGTGAAGGCGAACTGGACAAAGAAGTATACAATTCATAAGAATTCACCAGAGGGGGCGGTTTGATAATTGCCGCCCCCAAAACCTCCATAAATTAGAAAGGCAAGGACATAAAAATGAGTTTTGATACCGCGAGACGTATGGAAGCACTGCCGTTTTCAGGTATTAGAGTAATGATGGAACGTGCCAACAGAATGCAAAGAGAAGGCAAAGATATCATCCATATGGAAATCGGCCGTCCGGATTTCGATACGCCGGAAGTGATCAAAAAGGCTGCATTCAGCAGCCTTGAAAAAGGAAATGTTTTTTACACTTCAAATTACGGAACCCCCGAGCTTCGTGCTGCGATTGCCGAAAAACTGACACGTGAAAACGGTATTGATTATTCTCCGTCAGAGGTTCTAGTCACAATCGGTGTTGGAGAAGGAACTTATGCAGCTATAGCTGCATTCTGCAACGAAGGTGATGAGATATTGGTTCCAAACCCGGTGTGGCTTAATTACATTCATGTTCCGAACTTCTTCAAAGTCGTACCGGTTGCATATGATCTGCTGGAAGAGAATGATTATCAGATCGATGCAGAGGAAATAAGAAGCAAGATCACTGATAAGACCAGAATGATGGTCATCAACAGTCCGGGAAACCCTACCGGAGCAGTACAGACAAGAGAGACTCTTGAAAAACTTGCTGCTTTGGCAGAAGAATACAATCTGATCGTCATCTCTGATGAAATATATGAAAAACTGGTATATGGCGATACAAAACATGTAAGCTTTGCTTCGCTGCCAGGTATGAAGGAGCGTACGATCACACTGAATGGCTTTTCAAAGTGCTATTCCATGACCGGCTGGAGGCTTGGTTATGCCGCCGCACCTGAATCGATGATCCAGGGAATGGTAAGAGTACATCAGTATATAAATACCTGTGCATCTTCGTTCGTGCAGGAAGCCGGTATAACTGCTCTGCGGGAAGCTGAGCCGGATGTGCAGGTAATGGTCAAAGAGTACGAGAGACGCCGCAACTATACGGTAAAAGAACTTAACTCAATGGATGGAGTGAGCTGCCGCATGCCGGGCGGAGCATTCTACATATTTGTAAATATAAAGGAACTTGGAAAAACATCTGCTGAAGTTGCTGACTACCTGCTTGACCATGCGCATGTAGCAACGGTTCCGGGAACTGCATTTGGAGAAGGCGGTGAAGGCTATATCCGCCTGTCTTATGCAACCGCATATGAGCAGATCGTTGAAGCAATGTCCCGCATGAGAAAAGCTTTTGCAGAGCTAAAGGCGTAAAAACGAAAGCGGTATAGTAAGAAAGGAGAACGTGATGAAGATCGTAGTATTAGATGGATATACAGAGAACCCGGGAGACCTTTCTTGGAGCGGGCTTGAGGCTTTTGGAGAAGTCAAGGTATATGACCGGGTGTCTTATGAGGAATCATCTGTTATTGCTGAAGTTATTGGTGATGCAGATATAGCTATAACCAACAAGACCCCTATCTCAAAAGAAACGATAGACAAGTGCCCGAATCTGAAATTTATTTCGGTCCTTGCAACAGGCTATAACGTCATTGACGTTGCCTATGCTAAGGAAAAAGGAATATCTGTATCCAATGTACCAGTCTATGGAACTCGTTCAGTAAGTCAGTTCGCCATCGCGTTGCTGCTCGAAGCATGCCACCATATCGGTCATCATAGTGACAGTGTTTATCGTGGTGAGTGGGAGAGTAACGTGGACTGGTGTTACTGGGATTATCCGCTGATTGAGCTTGCGGGCATGACATATGGGCTTCTTGGCTGCGGCAATATTGGTATCCATACTGCTGAAATAGCGAAAGCTCTGGGAATGAACGTTATCACCTACGATGGAAGACAGAGAGAAGAAGCTTTAGCACTTGGCGTTGAGTACGTGGAGCTTGATGAGCTGTTTGCCAGATCTGATGTACTCGGACTTCAGATGCCGCTATTCCCGTTCAATACAGGAATCATAAACAAAGAAAATATTTCTAAGATGAAGGATGGAGTCATCATCATAAATAACAGCCGCGGACAGATGGTGGTCGAACAGGATCTTGCAGATGCGTTGAACAGCGGCAAGGTAGCCTGCGCTGCGTTGGATGTTGTTTCAACTGAACCTATTCGTGGAGACAATCCTCTGCTCAAGGCAAAGAACTGTATAATAACGCCACACATTTCATGGGCATCCAAGGGCAGCCGCCAGCGTATCATGGATACGACAGTAGAGAATGTTAAAGCATTCGTTGCTGGTGCACCAGTAAATGTAGTAAACGAGTAGTCATGGAAAAGTTGAGAAGAGAAGCTGACGCAATAATCACTGCAGGAATAAGTGCTGTTTTGCCTGATGAAGCTGTCAAAAAAGCTATGAAAGAAATGCCTGTCCCATCAGGGAAGCTGATACTTGTTGCAGCAGGAAAGGCAGCCTGGCAGATGGCTAAAGCAGCTGTCGGCGAAGTCAAGGCAGATGCCGGCATCGTTATTACAAAATACGATCACGTCAAAGGGGATCTGCCGGGACTGAAGTGTTTTGAAGCTGGTCATCCGGTACCAGATCAGAATGGGTTTGAAGCAACTGCTAAGGTCCTCGATCTGGTCAGCAATCTGTCTGAAAAAGATCTTGTCCTATTTCTGTTGTCAGGCGGGGGCAGTGCTCTGTTTGAAGTGCCATTTGTCTCAGGCGATGAACTGCAGGGCATTACCAGACAGTTGCTTGCATGCGGTGCAGATATAGTCGAAATGAATACCATACGCAAGAGACTGAGCCAGGTGAAAGGCGGAAGATTTGCTGAAATATGCTCACCGGCACAGGTCTTCACTATAGTGCTTAGTGATATAATCGGAGATCCTTTGGATATGATTGCAAGTGGGCCTGCCTATCCTGACAGTTCAACATGTCAGGAGGCTATGGACATAGTCAGCAAATACAGCCTTAAATTAACTGATGAGGCTATTGCACTTATGAATTTGGAAACGCCTAAGACTCTTGATAACGTAACTACTCTTGTAACCGGAAGTGTACGTGAACTATGTAAGGCAGTAAGTACAAAGTGTGAAGAACTTGGGTATAAGTCGGTGATTCTTACAGACTGCCTCGAGTGTGAGGCACGTGATGCAGGAACAATGCTGGGGGAAAGAATAAAAGAAAACATCGGAACCGGCGAAAAACTGGCATTTATCGCCGGCGGAGAAACTGTAGTTCATTTAACAGGAAACGGACTCGGTGGTCGCAATCAGGAGATAGCACTTGCTGCAGCTCCGATAATAGCAAACCTTGATGCAGCAGTATTCTCTTTTGGCAGCGATGGAACTGACGGGCCAACAGATGCAGCCGGGGGATATGTTGATGGAGATTCATTGCAGCTTCTTGAGCAGAATGGATGGGATGTTGAGACAGCCCTTGCAGATAATGATGCATACCATGCTCTTTCATGCATAAACGGTCTGATAATGACCGGGCCAACCGGAACGAACGTAAACGATGTGTCAGTTGCTCTGATATCAGGAGACCATAAATCTGCAGCCCGGTAGCAGATTCAGGACTCCGGACATGTTCCGGAGTTTTCTTTTATCTGCAAGCAAATCTTCACAGTGATCTGGTTGAAAAATCGACAATTCTTGTTATAATCAAGCCATCTATACACAGGTTACAAGACGGAGGGCTCTCCGTCTTTTTTGTTGCCTTGATTATAGAAACACTTTTGAAACATCGCAGTAATTTGAAAGGAGTATGCCATGTTTGAAAGACCACGAGTAAGGGCTGACGGGCTAGTGCTTATAAAACTGCGACTATTAAGGAGGGAATCAAAATATGGGTCGGGCTTTTATAAGACTGTAAGTGAAGATTTAAAGCACATATTTCCGGAAACCCATTCTTTCTCACAAACAAACATCAGATATATGTGTAGGTTTTATGAGTTGTATCCAAATGCAAGTTTAATTAACGAACAGATTGTGCCCCAAGTTGGGGCAAAAACTAACGACCCTGATGCGGAGAATCGTCCTCAAGTTGGGGACGATTCTGAAATAGTATTCTGTATTCCGTGGGGCCATAATAAAGTGATAATTGATAAGTGCAGAGGCAACCGTGACAAAGCATTGTTCTATGTTCACAAGACTCTGGAAAATGGCTGGTCCCGAGCTATGCTGCTTAATTTTCTGGATACAGGTTTATATGAGAGACAGGGGAAGGCAACAACGAACTTTGTGCTGACACTACCAGAGGAGAACAGCGATTTGGCTTAGGAAATAACTAAGGATCCGTATAACTTTGATTTCCTTACACTCACTGAAAAATATAACGAGAAAGAGATGAAGGATGCCTTGATGGATAATGCGGAACAATTCTTTCTTGAATTGGGACGCGGCTTTCCTTATATCGGGCGTGAAGTCCGCATAATGGTTGGAAAGAAAGAAAAGTTCATGGATATGTTGTTTTTCAACTATATTACAAGGTGCTTTGTCGTACTCGAAATCAAAGCAGGTGACTTTGAATCTCCAAACACCGGACAGCTGGGAACATATGTGGTCGCTGTAAATCATCAAATGAAAGAAGAATGGATGAATCCTACAATCGGCTTGCTGATATGCAAGGATAAGGATGAAATCGAAGCACAATATGCACTTGAATCAAGCAGCCAACCCCTTGGTATATCGAGTTATGAACTTTCAAATTTAATACCTGATAATTACAAAGGATCTATGCCTACTATAGAAGAAATAGAAGCTGAGCTGGCAGATTAACAATAAAAAATATATGGAGGAAATCAGGAGATTTTTCAGGACATATGAGCTGTAACTTCTGATAACCCTTGCAATGACTTGACTACAGAACTTCGGTTATGACCATCAGCTCCAAGCAAAATGCACCTCCACACGGAGGTGCATTTTGTTTGGAATATGGCTGAAGGGATCGAACCCCCAACCTTCTCATCCACAATTCTG
>CACZGY010000043.1 GCA_902780815.1 uncultured Eubacteriales bacterium | reverse complement strand
CGCGGACTGGTCGACTGCAGAACATTCCAGTTTGTCGATCTGTTCGTTGAATAGAATCAAATGCAACTAAAGAGCTCCGGGAGCAATGCCTGCTCCGGAGCTCTTTTTTATTTATTCCTTTTCACTATTGTACCTGTTCTCTGATCTCTTCAGTCATCAGATCTCTCTGATATATATCCGTAAGGACTCCGAAGTAAGAAACTATCGTGCCGCTTTCAAGTTCTTCGTCCCGGACTTTCATCTGGTCTTCAGTGATAACGAGCAGCGGGTCGCCGTATGTATCCGTTTTTATAAGATTACCTTCTTCATCGTAGAAGTCGAACATGAACTCGACCGTATCACCTGTCTCGAATTGTTCCAGTCCTTTCTTCATGAAGAACGACACCTTCTCATCGTCCCGGCTGTATCCTGTCACCCAGCCTATTGATTCATCAGCAGAATCATCCTGTACCGGATCCCACTCTATGTGCAGAGTGATGTTTTCAACGCCATTGAGCTTAGCTTTGATCTTTCCGCGGAAGATTACTCCGTCCTCTGCAAGCTGAGGTTCTTCGGCCTCATAACATACGATATGTCCGTTTAAGTGTGCCCAGATCCCGTCCATACTTATGATCGGATGACCTTCATCATCATTATCGGAAAAATGTTCCTGCCCTATGTACATCAGGCCTTCATCGGTCACGAGGTATGTGGCTATCCTGCAGTCCAGAATGGTATCCCATGTCTTGTCAGGAAGCTCCGCCAGGTATCCCTCCTCTACCGCTTTTACAGGTATGTCGATAAACGCATCTGCCGTGTCGTAGTCCTCGAAGCCCTCGATATACCACTCCTCGTCGCTGTAGTCTGTCATCAGCGGTATCCCGAAGAAACTATCATCAGAAGAAGCTTTCTTCTGCTGTGCTCCCATAATGCTGCAGAACCTGTCGAAGAAGTCCTGCTCTGTCTTATAGTTGACCGCCTTAAGTTCCGCATACTCATACTTGTACATGGACAGATCCTTGTACGGGAAGTCAATTGCCAGGCCGTTGATACCATCAGCGGAATCACTGTTGCGGTATACAACGCATGCTTTGGCTGTATCAGCTATCCTGTCTAGTTCCTCGTCAGTCGTTACCTGCTGTTTATAGTCGGCCTTTTTAAGGTTATTCATATAGCTGACCATATCGACCTGCTCCTCGTCAGCGAACTGGTATGAGCCTGAGCGGGCTGCTGACATATTGGCATATACAGAAGGCTTTTCTTCTATCAGATCCGTTGACTTTTTATAAAAGTCCGTAAGCTGTTCATATACCGGTTTAACCAGGGTAAGGTCTACAAGCGAGAGCGTGCAGGAGTGGTCCGGCTCACCCTCATTCAGGACCCGCTGGCACTGGTCATATGAACTGATTATGGACTTTCCGAACTCCGCAGTGCTCAGCGTCGGATCTTCTGCCAGTTTGCCGAATCCGGCTGTGTAAAACCATCCCGTTCCCGGCTCGGTCTCTTCGGATGCAAGATAATAATCCGCGTAAGGCTCGAGCGCATTTGCATATTCTACGTTCTGCATCAGACAGGCGTCAAATCCTATCACATCGAATTTCATGCCTGCACCTTTTATGGCATCTATTATTTCCGATGCCTTCATTGTAGTTTCACCTGCTGCCGCGCGGTCATTGAGACTGTCAACACCATAGCCGCTGGCGAATCCGCCGCCATGATCCCACAGCACCAGCATGTACCTGTCGGCAGGATAGTTTTTCTTTGCCCATACGATGAAGTCCGTGAGGCTCTCCGGCTCTGACATGCATGTTGTTTTGTCGATCATCTCTGCAGTTTCGATCTTGCCTCCGCTGATCAGATATCTGCCTACAGTAGCGTCTTCCACGCCGGAAGTGAACCATCTGTCTGAACCTCCGGCCTGCACCACAAAGTCGACACCCTCTCCCTTTTCTGTAGCGTCCTTCATCTGCTTAATATTGATCGAAGCCATACCTCTGTCGTCCTCGAGATTGGAGCCGATTATGTACTCCATAACCACGACCTTCTTTACGGCAGAATGGTCAGGGAAGAAATAGTCTCTGGTGCGCTGTTTTTCAACAACAGCTTCATAGTCAGCTCCAAGGGTAACATCGCGCCCCACGATCTCGTCGCTGTCCGTGACGTTCTTTATATCGTTGTTGATTTCATTTATCATATACTTCACAACCGGTCTGAACGGGTGGACGATCATTGTAATCATAAAGCAGCCAATGATCAGCGCGGCCAGTTCGGCTGCGGAAACAGCAAACACACCGGCTTTTCTGATTTTGCCGGCTGTAGGACTGAGTTCTCTTTCAGGTTTGAACTCAGGCTTTCCCAGATAAACATTCTTCTTTCCGAATCCCAATATAAACAGGAAGATGATCGGCATCAGTATTAGCCCCAGCGCGAACAGCCTGCCTCTTCCAAACTGCTTAGCCAGCCTTGAATAGAGGCGTATGAGGAAGACTCCATACACGATGAGCGCCACAATGCCCATAACGATAGAATAAACATTGTTCATTCCCAGATATCTGGAAGTCAGGAACATGGCAATAGTTATCGCAGCAGGTCTCCAGAACGATCTCATCTTCCGGAAAAGATCCGTAGACATCTCCATATCCCCAAGTATAGGGATAATGGCAAAGTACTTCCTTTTCCCCATTTTTCCGAGGATCTTGTAATAGCATATTATCTGAATGATCATAGGTATCGTCCAGACAGCAGGTTCACGGAAAAGATATGTGAATAACATAAAGAAACTCCCCTTCCTGTTTATTTGATTTTATTCACAATTTTTTGTTTTTCACTTCGCAGATAGTTTCTTACACCTGTATTCTTTATTTCACTGCCCTTGACAATGTCCTTTACAGCACTGTATTTATCAGCAACCGAAACTACCACGCCCTCTAACGAATTCGGCACTTCACTCTCACCGGCCGGCCACATATGTCTTTCGATAATATCCTCCGTTTTCTCAGGCATCTCGCCCACGATCTCTCTGGCAAGCTCCACGGATTCCTTTGGATGCTCCCTGCTGCACTCCTTTGCAGAGGAAAATTTTTCACTGCGTCCGAGGATCCCAAGGTCGTGGCAGAGTGCGCCTACTACGACTGCAGGTATGCTCACCTTGATATTGAGCTTTCTCAGAGCATAGCAAATCATGACACTCGAAAAAGCGACCCTGAATGTATGCTCTCCGACTGTTGACCATTGATGATGCGTCTGTTCGAAAGCTTTTTTCATTTCATCCGACTTAAGCACATCATCTCCGTAAAGCATCAGGTCTTCCTTGATCCTGTCTTTGCGGTCTTCACGCTTTTCCCTTATCTGCCTGTGTATGGTGCTTTCGTAATATGGTGTTCTCATTTGTTCTGTTTATATCTTTTTTACATCAGCGGAGAGATCATCTTTGCCAGTCCGCCTATCAGCTTATACGAGAGCTTCTCTTTCTTTATGCTTTCTGAGGTTACTGTCCTGCACTTTGTCAGAGTCTCCTGAAAATCTTTCTCTATATCTGCGATGCAGTCTGTTTTATACATATATGTAGCGCATTCGAAGTGATGGTACAGGCTCCTGTAATCGAGGTTGATCGTTCCGACCACTGCCTTGATATCGTCACTTACGAATACTTTGGCGTGCACAAAGCCCGGAGTATATTCATATATCTTTACGCCTGCCTTATGAAGTGCAAGGTAATGTGTCTTGGCAAGTGAATATGCAACCTTTTTGTCAGGAATACCCGGAAGTATAAGCTTTACATCGACTCCGCGCTGAGCAGCGAAGCACAGAGCAGTTTCGAGTTCGCCGTCAAGGATCAGATAAGGAGACATTATGTGCACATAGTCCGTTGCGCGGTTCAGCATATCCATGTACACAGCCTCGCCCGCTTTGTACTCATCGAGCGGGCAGTCACAGTACGGCATCACATATCCCTTCGCATCATCCTCCTCATGCGTAGGCAGCGACAGCCATTTTTCGTAATCCGCTTCTGCATCCGCATCTTTCGTTTCAGGTTTCATGTTCCACATCTGCAGGAACATCAGCGCGAAGCTCCTGGCTGCCGGGCCTTTGAGCATCACGGCCGTGTCTTTCCAGTGACCGAATCTCACTATGCGGTTGATGTATTCGTCAGCCAGATTTACTCCGCCGTTGAAGGCTACCTTTCCGTCTATCACAAGGATCTTACGGTGATCGCGGTAATTATAATGTGAGGATACTATCGGTACGATCGGCGAAAACGCCTGAGCGTGTATCCCCTTAGCCCGAAGAAGTTTATAATAATCGGCCGGAAGTGTCGACATCTCGCACATACCGTCGTACATCACGCGGACTTCAACACCTTGTTCCACCTTGCGTGTCAGCACATCCAGTATGCGGCCCCACATATATCCTTCTTCAACGATGAAGTATTCCATGAAAATGTACTTTTCAGCTTTTTCAAGCTCACGGAGCATTGCTTCGAATTTCTTCTCGCCAAGCGGGAAGTAGGTGACCTGTGTTTTGTCATATATAGGAAAGCATCCAGTGTGGTTCAGGTATTTGCTTATGTCATCCGTTCCTGAGCCGTCGTGCTCTATCTCTTTGATTACATTCTGCGGCTGGCTGAGTGCTGTGCGGGTCTTATCGATCTGCTTTTTTACAAACTCGGTCTCCATACGGTGTCCGACATTCAGCTGCGTCCACAGCAGCATAGCCGCCCCGGCGAACGATAACACCGAAATGATGAGCATCCATGTCAGTTTGGCGGATGAATCCATATTGCTGTTAAACAGAAAGATGATCATCACAAATGAAAATACCCACTGGAGATTAAGAAGCACCGGCAGTTTTTCCCTGAACTGCAGATAAACCATTACCAGCAGGGCAATCTGCAGCACGAGCAGTATCCCGAACACAAAGAACCTGCTGAAGAGGAGCCTCAGAAGACCTTTCTTTACCGGCTTTGCCAGACTGACTATTCTTTCTTCACTATTCATTTATCATTACCCCTTCTTACCAGTTCTCCAATCCTTCTTTTTGCTGCGGCAAACCAGCTGCCGGTTATATTATACTACTTGCTAACGCAGACAAAGAAAGTCTTTCATATCATCAAGTCTGCGTGCAGCCTCTCTTCGACCTATTTGATATACTCTCTCGAGTTCTTCAGGATCCTTCTCTGTGCGGCCTATGCCGGGATCTTCCGGAGGTCTTATAACGAAGACCTCCCCGAGTGCCTCCCTGCGGTCGATTTCATCCATTTGATAGTTGTATCCTATGTGTCTGACCGCCATAGCCTTACCCATCGCCGGGTATTTTCTCAGCACCATCTTTACTAAAGGCACGATTGCACTCTTCTTTTTCCTGTATCCCTTCTGTCTGGTCAGAACTATGACATTTCTGTCATATCCCTGCTGCTCCATGAACTCATACGGAACGGAACACACTATTCCTCCATCCAGCATTTTGTATCCGTCGACCGAAACGATGTTTGATACGACAGGCATCGAAGCAGAGGCCCGCATCCACTCGATGTCTGCCGGTCCTCCATCCGTACATTTATGGAATCTTGCTTCTCCGGTCACGACATCAGTGGCTCCGATATAGAACTCCATCGGATCGTTCCTGAATGTTTCCGTGTCAAACGGATCGAGCACCTCCGGCATTGTGTGATAACAGAATTCCGCTCCATACAGATCACCGGTCTTTATGAGTGATCTGAGGCTGCAGTAACGCCAGTCCCTGCTATACATCTTGTTGTATCGGATAGCTCTTCCAATCTGATGGGATTTGTAATTGCAGCCGAAGGTCGCACCTGCAGAAATGCCAGCTGCCCCATCAAAACGTATCCCGTTCTCCATGAAGACGTCGAGCACTCCGCAGGTGAACATCCCGCGCATCGCTCCGCCTTCGAGTATAAGACCTCTCTTATACATATTCTTTTACCTTCCGCTCTTTCTTTCCAGAACATACCGGAACCAGGCTGCAAACTCAGCTCCGAGCCTTTCAGCAAGCTCTTCGGCTTCCTTTGGCTTCGCCGAAGCTGCGTACAGGCATTGCTGCGCGATCTGATACTTCCTGGCAACCGTCATGCGGGCAAGCTCCTCATCCGTATACTTAACGAGATCCGCCATCTCCTCCTGGGCACGGAAGAATCTTATGAAAGCCTCAGCAGTCTCGCGTCCCACTATCGGCTCGATCAGTGCAAAATCATTATCCGAGCTGTCGAGTACGCGCGACACCATCTCCCAGCGCCGCGGATCGGCATATCCCTCCGAACCCGTATAAGCCGTTCTGAGATAGAGATCGTTATTAGCCAGAAATTCCATGACGTATGGATTGATCCTCTTTCTGACAGCCCACGGCATCCAGTTCTCAACAGTCGTCCTGATATATATGTGCGCGAACCTTCCGAAAAGCGGTTCAGCAAGGTCATGTGCAACGCTCGACTCATTGCGGTCGTTTCCCGCAGCGACTATGCGTGCGTTTTCTGGGAGCGGCCAGCGGTTATTGATGAATCGTTCCAGTACGATCTTGAAGATAACGGCCTGAGTCTGCTTAGTAGCGTTTGTAAGCTCATCGAAAAACAGTATGTGAAGCTCTCCGTCCTCACACAGGCGCTCCAGTTTGACAAGCCACACCGGCTTGATGTCTATGATCTCATCTGTAGTCTCATTGTATACAGCACGGCCGTTTATTGTCTCAGGCGTCTCATTCACGAGCTCAATGTCGAGCACCTGCGGATCTATTTCCTTTACACGGTCACTCTTTCCGTCGCCGGTCAGACCGTGGATGAATACCGGTATGTCTGCTCTGACGAACGCCCTTATCAGGTCCAGCTCATCGTGTTCTTTTATATGATATGAAGTCCCTGCAGCGGAGGAAGCTGTTTCTTCATAAGCCTCAGCCAGAAGTTCCTCAATGAAGGCTCCTCCGAGATATGCCTCTGCCTCTTCGCGGCTAAGTCCGGCAAACAGAGCTCTTCCGCACACCAGCAGCTTGTTGATCTCATCATAATACCAGCGGATCGGCCTCACCTCGATAAAGATCTCTTCAGCAGAATTGGCAACGCTTCCGTCGGAAAGCTGCACGTATCCGCTGACCGTCTCTTCAGTAACAGGGATCCTGACTATCTGTTTGGCACCGAGCCTGTAGACATCCCTCTTTTTCCCGGCAATGGTATAGCTTATTCCGGTTTTTTTAAGACTGCCGTCCCGGTACTGCTGTTCTGCCATATCGCGCATCGATGTCTCAAGTATGGCATATGGGAACGAGCCCAGTTCAACGGTAACAACATCGCCTATTTCACGCAAATGCCTCAGCAGCTTCTCATCTCCCGGCTCAAGCAGCAGAGCAGGTCTGACCGCGCAAGTGTCATATCTGTGGTCGCGGCCGAATCTGTCGACGCAGTCTTCGCCTGAAAGAAAATAATTTGCGCAGTTTTCGCTGAGCGTGAACCCGTCATCAGGCATAGTGACAAGAACGAGATCGCTCGCCTGAGCTGTAGTTCCGACTGTTCTAAAAAGCGGCAATGCGTTTTCAAACAGCTGCCTATGTGATAAGAAAATCGACTTCATATTTGTTTATCTCCTCAGGTTTTTTAACATATATCACTTTTCCGCCGGGCGGATCCACCGGCATGTCGCTGTACACGAGCCAGATCGCATCGCACCTTGTTTCGGGCATATCCGCATATCCGTCCGTGAATACTATCTTGGTCTCTGCATCGCCGGAGAACGCCTTTACAGCAGTCTCAAAATTCGTTCCGCCGGCGCCCTTTATCTCCAGCCTGGATATGTCTTTTTCCGAATGGATCTCCTGGAATCCGTAAAACTCAGTATCAAAGCAGCCGACCCTGACCACCGCGTCTTCGCGCAGAAGATCCCTGACCGCTCTTACAAAAGCCCGAAGAAGGTCCTTATCTATTGAAGCGCTCGTATCAAGGAGGATCTCAGCATGCGGTACAGGATACGGCCTGAACTGTTCAATGAGAATGCCGTCCCTGATCCTGTCAGCGGGAAACCAGTCATAATCCAGCTGCAGACTGGGCTCCAGCAGATCTGACAGACCCGCAACCGCCTGCGCCAGACCCGGGTCCTCGATTTCACGGTCCTGCGCTCCCTGCATGTCCCCGGCCTGTTTGTCCTTGTCATCATCATGTACCGGAATGAGAACTGTCAGTTCCTCTGACTGCTCCTCTGCCTTTTCATTTTCTGAAAACTCCGGATCATCCCTTTCGGCCTTTTCATAAAGAATGGTGTACATCTCTTCTGCGCTCAGGCTTTTGGCATCCTTTTGCCGGAATATGTTTACCGGCGGCTCAAAGCCATCAGCAAGCAGCAGCTCGTTGACTACAGCAGCGCATGCAAGATCCCATATCCGGGGATCACGTCCCTTGCCTCTGTTCTGATGAGCAAGCTGTATATGCATCAGCTGCTGTGCTATCAGGTAAGCCTGGGCATCCTGCGGGAATTGCCTCATGCTGCGTCCATTGTAGTAGACTGTCTTATCGCCGTATCCGGCAGGTTCTGCCCAGGGAGTATTTTTGAACTCGATGACATTCATCAGCTCACTCCATTCAGGGCATTTTTCCAGAATATTCAATTGTGTCTCATGCAGATCAAATTTGTATTCCATATATCTGAAGTCCGGCGCTGTTCCTGTTTCGTTAATAGTATCATATTCATGCATAAAAAAGCCCCCGGGATTCAGATACTGAACCCGGGGGAATGCATGTGTTTTGTCACAGCTCGTTACGCATCATATCTTCATAGCTCTCGCGCTTTACGACTAAGCGCGCTTTGCCGTCTGCGATCATCACCATGGCAGGTCTCGGCACCCTGTTGTAATTGGAAGCCATCGCATAGTTATACGCTCCTGTTGTGAGGACTGCTATGATGTCTCCTCTTTCCGGTTTAGCTACGAGAATATTCTCAGCGATACGGTCACCGCTCTCGCAGCACCTGCCGGCGATAGTGCATTCGTAATCAGCCTCTTCATCTGCCCTGCTCGCGTTGAGCACCGTATATTCCGACTTGTAGAGAGCATATCTCGGATTGTCCGTCATGCCCCCATCGACCGTTACATAATTACGGTATCCTTTTACTTCTTTGACACCGCCGGTCTGGTAAAGTGTCACTCCCGCATCAGCTACAATGCTGCGGCCCGGTTCCATGAAGACAGCATCCAGAGCAAAATCATTCTTTTCAAGCGCGGTATTCAGGTGATCCGCAACTTCTCTGATTCTTGCAGGAATATCGGATACCGGATCTTTCTCCGTATACCTGACGCCGAAACCTCCGCCTATGTTCAGCACTTTGATCGTATGCCCCAGTCCGTCTCTTACCTTTGCCGCAAAACTGATCAGGATCTCCACCTGTCTGTTGAAAGAATCGCTTTCGAAAATCTGTGAACCTACATGGCTATGGAATCCCGCAACTTCTACATTGCTGCATTCAAGGGCGGCCTTTACAAATCCGTAAGCCTGTCCTGTATCGATCGGAACGCCGAACTGTGAATCCACCTTGCCTGTATTGATTGCTTCCAGGGTATGAGGATCAAGTCCGCATGTGAGTCTGAGCAGGATCTTCTGTGTTATACCGGCCTGTGCTGCTGCCCTGTCAAGGACCTCGAGCTCATTGAGGTTATCTACAACAAAATATCCGATACCGCTTTTTACGCCGTATTCGATATCCGAGTCAGTCTTATTGGTGCCGTGAAAGAACATCTTCGATGCCGGAAAGCCCGCCGCGAGAGCTGTATATATCTCACCGGGCGACACAACATCAACGCACATTCCTTCTGACTGCACCAAAGGATAAATGCCCTTGAAGCACAGAGCTTTGCTCGCATAAAGAGGTGCAGACTCCGGACCGAAGCACTCATGCATTGCATTTACATATGTTCTGCAGTTGGTGCGTATCACGTTCTCATCAAGTATGTAAAGCGGTGTGCCGTATTCCGCAGCAAGCTCCACAGTGTCAAGTCCGCCTACGGCCAGATGACCTTTTTCATTCACGGTCAGGTTGTTATATAGCATAGATTCTCACCTTTCCGATCAAAGCATGTGCGCAAGAAGTTCATCTCTGCTATGGTGCGAGAGATAAGCCGGCGGTACATCGAAGAGAGTCCTTGCACCGCTCTGTCCTTCACTGTTCATCCTGTATGCAGCACGTGCTGCGGCAGCCAGGATGCTTCCCGTGAAGAACGGGTTGGAATCGAGGTTCAGCTTGAATTCAACTGTGTTGTCAAATTCGCTGTCGAGTCCGGTGCGGCCGCTTCTGATCACGCTGCCTCCGTGCGGAAGTCCGCTGTGATCTCTGTCGAGCTCTTCCTGCGTGATGAATGTGACAGTTGTATCATAAGGTTCAAAGTAGTTAGGCATTGTCTTGATAGCCTCTTCAATAGCTGCCTTGTCTGCTCCGTCCTCTGCCACGACCCAGCACTCTCTGAGGTGCATCTGACGCGCAGTGAATTCAGGGTGCTCATTGTTCCTTACGCTTTCTACAGCCGCCTCTACCGGGACCGTATACTGTCTTGCGTCTTTCACTCCGGCGATCCTTCTTATCGCATCCGAATGGCCCTGGCTTACCCCGCGTCCCCAGAATGTGTAGCTGTCGCCTTCAGGAAGCGCCGAATCCGCCAGTATTCTGGCAAGTGAAAAATATCCCGGATCCCATCCGCATGAAATGATGCCGATCTTTCCTGCAGCAGATGCTGCTGCATCTACATTTGCAAAATGCTCAGGTATGTTGGCATGATTGTCAAAGCTGTCGATCACGTTGAACTTTGCAGCAAGCTCAGGCGTCATCCACGGCAGGTCTGTAGCACTGCCGCCGCAGATTATCACAACGTCCAATATGCCAGTACCTGTGCTCCTGTAACTGTATGCACCGATGAAGGATCTCTTCTTGTGAATACCGCTGCAAGTTCCATGTCGAGAGACCTGGTAACAGCAGCCTCAACTCCTCTTCCAATGTTTCCGTAACCTGCAATACCTATTCTGATCATAGTTTTCTCCCTTTTCTCTCTTCTCCAGTCCCTTTTACCTTTTTTATTTCAGTCGGCAAGCAGGTCATCCATGTTATACAACCCGGCAGGCTGTCCGGCAAGGAATCTGGCTGCAGCTACTGCTCCGTCAGCGAACAGAGCCCTGTCATGAGCCTGATGCGTCACGGTAATGGTCTGCGTGTTAGTGCCGAACATCACCTCATGTGTGCCGACAATATTCCCCATTCTGACTGCGCTTATGCCGATTTCATCAGGCTCGCGCTTTGCCATTCCCGATCTTCCGAGATTGTAGTGGAGCTCAGGCCTTGCCTCACGCACGGCATCAGCAAGCATTATTGCGGTTCCGCTCGGGGCATCGGCCTTTCTGTTGTGATGGGTCTCAACGATCTCGATATCGCATGCGCCGAACTTTGCAGACACTTCTTTTACGAGTTTTGCGACCAGGGCAACTCCGACAG
>CACZGY010000042.1 GCA_902780815.1 uncultured Eubacteriales bacterium | reverse complement strand
GGAGATCAGGCCGGATGTGGTTGTATCCGATTCCGTAGCATTCTGGGGAAAGCTCACAGCCATGAAGTATGGTCTGCCGTATGTTTCATCGACTACTACCTTTGCCTTTAACCGGTATTCAGCAAAATATATGCAGGAAAGTGTATGGGACATCGCAAAAATGCTTATGGCAATGCCGCGTATCAATAAACAGCTGAAGCGACTGCGTGAGAAAGGCTATCCGGTGAAGAGCCTGCTCGACATAGTGCAGAACGATAATGATACCAATACAATAGTGTATACATCCAGGTACTTTCAGCCATGCGCCGAAACGTTCTCTGACAGGTATCATTTCATCGGCCCATCTATACGGCCGATCACCGATCCTGTAGAAAAGACTTCAGATAAGACAATATATATTTCGATGGGAACTGTAAATCAGAACAGGCAGTTTTACCGCAACTGTATTGATGTGCTTTCGAAGACAGGCTGGCAGGTGATTATTTCCATGGGAACAAATACAGACTGCTTCGATGATCTTCCGGAGAACATACAGGTATATAAATCTGTAGATCAGATGGCAGTACTGTCGATCTCTGATGCATTTATCACTCACTGCGGTATGAATTCCGCATCTGAAGGATTGTACTACGGCGTTCCGCTCGTACTCTTTCCTCAGACTCCGGAGCAGGATGCAGTAGCAAAACGAACTGAGGAGCTTGGCGCCGGCGTCAGACTTAAATCGATATCCGGGGAGGATGTACTGGATGCGCTGAACACAGTCATAAACGAACCGCAGTATAAGGCAGGCGCCGGGCGGGTATCCGAGAGTTTCAAAGCCTGTGGCGGTGCGGATGAAGCAAAAGACTTTCTGGAACTGATTGCAGCTCAATAATGAAAAACATATTGCCTATGGCGCAATATCCAGCACAACGACTTCAGGCGGATTTCCTATCCTTAGAGGCATTATGCTGTTGCCGACACCTCTGCTCACTATCATCGTTGTGCCGCCGGACCTGAACTCTCCCGAATCATATTCCGGAAGAATTCCCTGAGCAGGTGAAAATATGCCTCCGATGCCGGGGAACCTGAACTGTCCGCCGTGTGCATGACCGGTGAATACAAGATCGAATCCGGATGCGGCGTATTCCTCAAAGGCTTCCGGCCTGTGGGAAAGAAGGATATTGAATCGGGCCTTGTCCTGAGTGATGTATGAGAGGTATTCCCTGATAATAGCGCTGCCGAGCTGATTATCATCAGAAACGAAGTAAGGATCGCTGATCCCATATAAAGATATATCTGAACCTATCCTGACAGGGAGGGAACCAAGCAGTACTACACCCCTTTGTGTAAGCCCGTCTTTCAGCTCTGCATAAGCACTTATGGCAGATTCGTGGTTGCCGGGAACATAATATACAGGGGCAATCTCTGCCAGCGCCTCCGCCGTATCAAGCGCATACGATATATCCGTTCTGTTCCTGTCGATGAAGTCGCCGGTTATAACAATGATATCAGGCGATTCACTGCGGACTTTTTCGAGCATTTTGCTTCCGAGCAGATGGTCGTTGTGGAAATCAGATACCTGAGCGATTCGCAGATGTTCAGAAACTTTATCTGAACGCAGGCTGTAATGAGACACATAAACATGCAGGTCCGTCCACAATGTATATGCTGACAGACCGGCAAATATCATAGCAGCGGCGCAGCCGGCCGCTTTTTTTATTCTGGATTCCGGCTTGATTCTCATATATGGATTATATCAGACATTTGTCAAAATTGTGCAAAGTGTCGTGGTGAAGGGAAATTATGACCATCGATGCGATGGTCATTTTTTACATATAATGTTAAAATCATAATAGTTCATATTAAACAAAGGAGAGTGCTTTTTGAAAAAGAACTACACACTGGAGATTGTCGGCTGACCGGGAGGTTTGCAGACGATCTTACAAACCTCCCGCTGAAAGGCAATTGAAGTCGACAATTTTCAGGAGGTAAAACAATGAATACAAACGGCGTAAAAATACGTATTGAAAATAAAGGCGAATACAGACAGGTGGAGAACCTTATCAGGGAGTCGTTCTGGAACGTCTACCGCCCGGGCTGCAGCGAGCATTATGTCATCCATGTGCTGCGCGATGATCCGGCATTCGTGAAGGAGCTCGATTTCGTGATGGAAAAAGACGGTGCCCTGATCGGACAGAACATGTTCATGAAGACTGTGATCGAAGCCGATGACGGCAGAGATATCGATGTGCTTACGATGGGACCGATATGCATCGCACCGGAGCTCAAACGCAGAGGATATGGTAAGATACTGCTCGACTATTCGCTTGAAAAGGCAGCAGAACTCGGCTTCGGAGCCGTCCTGTTTGAAGGTAATATCGATTTCTACGGTAAGAGCGGCTTCAGCTATGCCAGGCGGTTTGGCATCAGATATCACGACCTGCCGGAGGGCGCCGATGATTCTTTTTTCCTGTGCAGGGAGCTTATACCCGGATATCTCGATGATGTTACGGGAGTATATCAGACGCCGGCAGGGTATTACGTGGATGACGCTGAAGCAGAGGAGTTCGATAAAAGTTTTCCGCCAAAGGAGAAGCTGAAACTGCCAGGACAGATCTTCTGACACAAAGAAGGCCTCTGAAATACTTATAGGGAGTGCACATAATGAATCGCAAACTGGTTTTTCTGGATGTTGACGGAACGTTTACAGCTCCGGGCGGATATGAACCGCCTGAAAGCGCAGTCAGGGCAGTAAAAAGAGCACGCGAGCTCGGGCACAAGGTGTTTTTGTGCTCGGGCCGCAATTACGGCATGCTGGAGCCTCTGCATAAATACGGATTCGACGGCGGCATAGCCAGCTGCGGCGGATACGTTTATGCGGGTGACAAAGTGCTGTACGACTGCCCGCTGACAGAAGAACAGCAGGAAAAGCTTATAACCCTGATGTCAGACGAGGGAGTTTTCCTTTCGATCGAGGGCAAGGACAATGCTTACAGCGATGAAGGCGCAAAAGAATTCCTTGAGCAGAATGAAAGCAGAAACGACTATCTGCTCAGCATGATAGAGGCAGTCTGGGTCGGACTCGGACCAAAACCGATGTCGGAATACGACGGCTGCCCGCTCTACAAGGTCGTGTTCACTTGCTCAGGCGTGGAAAAGATAAGTCCTGCAAAAGAGGCGCTTGGTGATGAGCTGCAGTTCATCGTCCACGATTTCTCTGAACCGGACTGCATTTTCGGAGAGATAATCAACCGCAAGTTCGATAAGGGCAGCGCAGTGCGAATCATAGCTGAAGCTCTTGGATTTGACATGGCTGACACCATAGGTTTCGGCGACAGCAGGATCGACATCGAAATGATAGAAGCAGTAGGCACAAGCGTGTGCATGGGAAACGGAAGCCAGTATCTCAAGGAGCGGAGTGATATTGTCTGCCCGTCTACAGATGAGAACGGGATCGAATGGGCCTTCAGGGAACTTGGCCTTATATAAGAAACTCAAAGGATCTGTAATTTATGAAAGCATGTGTTTTTTCTGATTCACACGGCGTTGCCAAAAATATGATAGCTGCAGTAGAGCTTGAGAAGCCGGATATCTGCTTCTTCCTCGGGGATGGTGAGAGAGACATTGCCAAGCTCCAGGAAAAATACCCGGGCCTTCCAATATATGCAGTAAGGGGCAACTGTGACTTCCGGTCTGATCTGAACAGACTGATCATCTGCGATGTCGAAGGTGTCATCATATTCGCTACGCATGGACATCTTTCCAATGTAAAGTACGAGGATGAGCTCAACACTCTTACGTATCAGGCGAAGGAAGCAGGCGCAGATATCGCTCTTTTCGGTCATACGCATTATCAGCACCTTTCGGAAAATGACGGGATAACATTGCTGAACCCTGGAACGATCGGATACGGATACTATTGCAGCTATGCAGTGCTGAACATAGAAAACGGAACATTCACCGCAGAACTTAAAGGGATATGAAAAAGCTCTTTTCAGAGGTACCGCACATAGAGGGAGACCGCATCATTCTCAAAAGGATAACTGAGGATGATGCGGCTTCTCTGCGCGAACTTACGCAGAGCGAGGCCGTTTACAGATACCTGCCGACCTTTCTGTTCGAAAAGAAATATGACAGCATCGAATATGTGATTGATCATCTTTATGACGAATGCTTCCGCGAATCCATAATTCTCGGAATCTATCTGAAAGCTTCAGGCGGTAAAGAGACCTTCTGCGGAATTGCGGAGATGTACGGATTCCGTGATGAGATCCACAAGATAAGCGTGGGATACAGGATCCTTGAGCGCTTTTGGGGGCAGGGGATCGCTTCTGAAGCCCTTGAGCTGATGATCAGCTATCTTTACAATGAAACGGATATTGAGATCATAACAGCGAGCACGATGCCGGAAAACCGCGCATCGGCGAGAGTTCTGGAGAAAAACGGCTTCGAACTGGTGGTGCATGCATCCCCGGAAGACTGGGGTTATGAAGAGCCTCTGCCTACAGATAAATGGATACGCTAGGCTCTTCAAATTCACTTATTGAACGCATTTAAACAGACGATTTGGAGTATAATAAAAAACTGTAAGGGACACTTGAATCATCCACGAAAAGTGCTATCATTTGACCTTGAACTGATCATATAAATCACCGGCCGCCGGATGAAGTTGGTGACGGAGGGTATGAAATGACGATTGAGATAAAGGAAAAGGGTACAAGACAGTTTTACAAGGAATTTGTGAATGTTCTCACTCAGTACAGGCAGCTTCTGTACAGACCTGAGGATAAGCTGAAAGACAATTTTACAAGATATATTTTTCTTACGGTCGCAATGGTACTTATTTGTCTCATGAGTCTTTACGGAGGCATTACAGAGTCTTTCACCGTTATGAAGATCCTCACAGCTGTATTCGGAGCCGTTGCAACGGTCGCTACTTTGATCATTCTCATGAGAATGAATAAGATGGTCAGCGGCTACCTTGCAGATGACAGACCGTCCGTGGTTACACTGGATGAGAACGGCGTGGAGATCGAGAAGGTCGGCTCACAGGCTGTAAGACTTGCCTGGGACAATGTGGCATTTGTAAGATCATTCGCAGAATCAACATGCTTCTTTTCAAAGGATCTGAGCGGGATAGTGCTTTCCGTCAATAATGACCACAGAAAAGAGATCATGGATTATATCAAGAATAACAATATCGAAGTTAAGGTAGTAAAGTAGGAAATAATACTGTGCGCAAGGCGCGTTTTGAATATAGATAAGAGGTTATTGAGCAATGGATAAGAAAAAGACTTTTAATGAAAAAGATTTTGAATATACGATAGTTATGGACGCAAGCTACACAGGTCCTGACATCAATGATTTGAGAAAGCCGGGAGACGAAGCCATGGATCCGCATTCCGAGGATGAGCGACTTTATGTTGATTATGAAAGGATGGCTTTCAGACTGCCGACCGTTCTCGACAAAGACGATGCATATCCGCATTCATATCAGTGGCGTGTAGCCGACAGATACGATCCGGGAAAGATCGCTGCACTTGAAGAAGCACTCAACAACAGAATAAAGATAGAAGATACAGAAGCTTACAAGAAATTCATCAACGATATGAAGAACCGCAAGTTCAAACCTGAATCGTGGGATTGACACTAAAGCTCTGTTAGGATAACATTCAATACGGATTTATGAAGGGTCTCCGGTCACCTGAACCGGAGACGCTTTTTATGCTGATCCATCAACAACTATCACTGAAAGGAGTCACTAAAGAATGGCAGATCTTGAAAAACTAAAAAGAGATTACGCAGAATTGGTAATCAGGGCTGGTGTCAATATCCAGAAGGGACAGAGACTGTCGATAACAAGCGAAATAGAATGTGCTGACTTTGCAAAGCTGTGCGCTGAAGCAGCGTATGATGCAGGATGTAAGGAAGTCCTGTTCCGCTGGCGTGACGATGAGCTTACCCGTATGAAGTATCTGAAAGCTGCCGACGAGGTGTTCGACAGAGTAGATTCATGGGAAGTAGAACGTTCAAACAAGCTGGTAGACGAGGGATGTGCATTTCTCACTATCTATGCTGAAGATCCTGAAAGCCTGAAGGGGGTCGATCCTGACCGCATCAGGAGGGCTCAGATAAGCAGCGGAAAAGCTCTCGAGTATTACCGTCAGAAAATGATGAGCAGTGCTGTTCCATGGAGCATTTGCTCGATTCCATCGAAGGCATGGGCGCGTCTGGTATTCCCTGAGCTCAGCGAAGAGGAAGCTATTGCAAGACTTTGGAAAGAGATTCTCGCATGCTGCAGAGTAGATGGCAGCGATGCGATCCGCAGCTGGCAGGATCATATAGACGAGCTCAAGAAGCATGTAAATATCCTGAATAATTATAACTTCAAAACACTGAGGTACAAAAACTCAGCCGGAACCGATGTCACAGTAGACCTTCCTGAGGGTCACTACTGGGAAGGCGGCACGGAAAAGGCAGGAACAGGCGTTATCTTCTCGCCTAATATGCCGACAGAAGAAGTGTTCACTCTGCCTGAAAGAAACAGCATGAACGGCACGATCGTATCCACGAAGCCGCTCAGCCACAACGGCACAGTCATCGAGGGCATAGTATTCAAAGTCGAAAACGGAAAGATCGTAGAAGCACACGCAGACAAGGGCGAGGATATCCTTAAGGATGCGATCACGGTCGATGAGGGTGCTTCGTACTTCGGCGAGGTAGCGCTCGTTCCGTACGATTCACCGATCTCCAACAGCGGCGTGCTCTTCTTCAATACTTTATTTGATGAAAACGCATCATGCCACTTCGCATTCGGAGAGGCATATCCGCTGATAAAAGGCGCTGAGAATATGACCAAGGATGAGCTCAAGGCACTGGGAGCAAACACATCGATGACACACGTCGATTTCATGGTCGGCTCTGAAGACCTCGAGATCACCGGAATAACTCATGAAGGCGAGGAGATCCCGGTATTCGTAAACGGCAACTTCGCATTCTAGATAAAAAACACAAAGCTTCTGATCATTGCAGTCAGGGGCTTTTTATATTATCAGCTGTATACATGTGATACAATTGTTAACGAAGGAATGAGGGCTTTTTCTGAAAAAGGGGGTATAGTACCATGATTTATCTGCTTTACAATCCAATGGCCAACAACTCTAAAGGCGAACAGGATGCCAGGCAGTGGGCGGCAGACAATGGTGTTGAGTGCGAATTCACAAGTCTGCTGGATATCAAGGACATGAAAGCGTTCTTTGACGGTCTGGGCGAAAGCGACGAGGTCATACTGACAGGCGGTGACGGCACATTGAACCGCTTTGCCAATGATGTATACGGCTACGAGTTCAAAAATGCGGTATATTACGTCAAATGCGGAAGCGGCAATGATTTTTACCGTGACAATGAAAAATACGCTGTAAACGGCAGGATCGACCTCAGACCGTTCCTTAAAAACCTGCCTCTGGTCACAGTCAAAGGAATTCAGAGGAGATTCGTGAACGGAATAGGCTACGGCATCGACGGCGAGACCTGCAGAATAGGCGATATCCAGAGAGCAACTTCGGACAAGCCGGTGAGCTACTCTAAGATCGCAATAAGGCTTCTCCTCGGCAGCTATAAGCTCAAAAAAGCTACAGTGGAAGTTGACGGCAGGGTGAGCAGGTTCGAGAACGTCTGGATGGCTTCAACAATGAAAGGCCGTTATTATGGCGGAGGCATGATGGTAGCTCCGGCTCAGGACCGCTTCAATGAGGAAGGAACGGTGTCGGTAGTTGCGCTGTATAAAAAGAACAGGCTGGTGACGCTCATGAGATTCCCGTCCCTCAACAAGGGTGAGCATGTGCTGAAGAAAGATTGGGTGACTGTACAGACCGGTAAAAAGGTGACGGTATCGTTCGACCAGCCATGTGCTCTGCAGATCGACGGAGACGTAATAGAAGATGTGCTGACATACACAGTCGAGACGGAAGTGTAAAGAGGTCAGACCATGGATAAATATGATGTGATAGTAATAGGAGCCGGGAATGGCGGCCTCGGTGCAGCCTGCCGGATCCTCAATGCCGGCAAGACATGCCTGGTGTGTGAGAAGCACAATATACCGGGTGGATTTGCCACGAGCTTCGTGCGCGGCAGGTTCGAATTCGAAGCATCGCTTCACGAATTCAACGGAATAGGTACGGACGAAGAACCGGGAAGCACAAGAAAGGTTTTTGAGGAGCTCGGAATCGCTGACAAAATTGAATGGATACAGCTGAAAGATGCATATCATCTGATCTCTGAAGAGGAAGGCTACGACTACGTAATGCCTTTTGGAGCAGAAGCTTTCGCAAAGGCAAGCGGTGAGCTCCATCCGGATGGTGAAAAATGCATAAAGGAGTTCCTGGCTCTGTGCAGGCAGATAAGAGAGGCGATGGCTTACCTTAGCGAGACCAAAGGAAAGCCTGATCCAAAGGTGATGATGGAAAGATTCCCGGACTATCTCGCATGCGGATCCTACTCGGTGAACGAGGGATTTGAGACTCTGGGCTATCCTAAGGAGATCGTCGACAACCTCAACGCATACTGGTGCTACCTTGGCGCGGACGGGAACAATATGACTTTCCTGCACTACGCCAATATGATCAACAGCTACATCACGGGCGGAGCGGCAATACCAAAACACCGTTCCCACGAGATATCTCTGGCGTGCGAGGAGCGTATCCATGAGCTGGGCGGTGACATCTGGTTCAACAGCGAGGTCGTGAAGATCCTTACAGACGAAGAGGGTCATGTGTGCGGTGTCAGGCTGAAGGACGGCAGAGAAGTGGAGAGCAGGCATGTGATCGCAGACTGCTCACCTCATCTGGTGTACGGAAAGCTCCTGGACAGCAAAGCCGTTCCGGAGAGAGCAATCAAGCTGACAAACTTCAGAAAGCTGGCAGGCAAAGGATTCACTGTGTTCCTCGGGATCAGCAAGTCCGCTGAAGAGCTCGGGATCAAAGATCACAACTATTTCATATATGATACTTCGGACAGCGTGAAGCAGTACGAATCGATGAAGACCATCGGAAACACTGCGGCCCAGGCGACTGTATGCCTCAACAACGCGTATCCGGAATGCTCACCGGAAGGGACATGCATCATCTATATGACTACACTGTTCACGGATGACGCATGGAGCTCCGTAAAGAAAGAAGACTATTTCAAAACAAAAAACAAGGTTGCCGCCGATATGATCGCCAGATTCGAGAGAGCGACAGGCAGCAACATACATGACTATATAGAAGAGATAGCTATTGCCACTCCTGAGACATATGCCAGATACTGCGGGCATCCGCAGGGCACCATTTACGGCTACGAATCGCAGTACTATGACGGCCTGATGAACAGAATACAGATGGTTGAAGAGGACAGATTCGTACCTGGTCTGAGGATAGGAGGAGGCTACGGAGAGAGACTGCTGGGATATCCGAGCAGTTTCAAATCCGGCGTCAACGAGGCCTCCCGCACCCTGAGAGACATGGAAAAGGAGGGCAGGTAGCATGGCTTTCAAAAGAAGTAATATTCCGGGCGAGGACATAAGGCTCGCCATGGAAATGACGGCAAAGCGCCGTCAGCTGATAGACGAAACACCTGCAACTCCTTTGGTCTACGAGTATGGAGTTAACCGCCTGGCAAAGGCGCTGCATCCGGGATTCGTAAAGGCCGTAATAGCAGATAAGACTCCATGCAGCGCAGACTGCGTGAAGATCACTCTGAAAGCGGAAGATGGGGGAGAATTCCCTTACTTCAGGGCAGGCCAGTTTGTGACACTGAGCTGCAAAGCCGGGGAATCTTTCCTGAACCGGCCGTATTCAGTGATTTCATCACCGGGGGAAGCGCTTGCAGGCAAACTCGAGATAATGGTGCAGAGGAAAGGCATATTCTCGACGTTCATTATCGATGAAGCTCCTGCAGGAACGGAGCTGTGGCTTGGTGAGCCTTCGGGTGACTTCCACCACGACGATATCCGTGACAAGGGACATATTCTTGCAGTTGCGGGCGGCAGCGGCGTTACGCCGTTCCTTTCGATGATGAAAGCTATCCGCGAAGGCAGCGAGGACTTCAGGATGACACTGGTGTACGGTGCCAGAACCAGAGATCATATCCCATTCGATCCAGATGCATTTCGGGGAGATGGCGTTGATGTGGTGGTAGTCCTGTCTGAAGAGGAAGCGGATGGCTACAGAAGCGGTTTCATAACCGCAGATCTGCTGAAAGAATACATAGATGACGACACCAGCGTATTCATGTGCGGACCTGACGCAATGTACAGATTTGTCCGCGGTGAGCTTGAAGGGCTGGGCTTCGATCCGACAAGGATACGTCAGGAGAGAAATTCAGTAGGAGACCGGAAAGTCGATGAAATCAAGGTGTTCAGGCTCACAGTGCATATACGTGACGCTGTTTACGAGCTTGATGCGCCTAATAATGAGACCCTGATCACCGCGCTGGAGCGCGCAGGTATCCCGGCGGTAGTCAGATGCCGCAACGGATCCTGCGGATTCTGCCACAGCAGAGTGATTAACGGAGAATATTTTATCGACACCAAGGATGATTTCCGCAGATCTGCCGATAAAAAGTTCAACTACATACATCCATGCTCAACATATCCGGAGTCAGATATGGAAATCGACATCCCGATCATGAATCCATAGAGGAGAAAAGAAATGACCGTATTCATTGCAGTTTATCTGGCCGCTCTGTGCTGTTATTTCTACACACGGACTTCAGGCAATATCAAATACAGAGCCATAAACAAATACTTTATGGCCACCATGTATCTTGCTCTGGCTATTGTGACATTCATCACTAAGTATGAGTTCGCGAGCTACCAGACACTGCTCATTGCAGCACTCATACTCGCCTGGCTGGGTGATATCTTCCTCGTGTTCGACTTTAACCGCGGCGGAGATTTCTTCCTCGCAGGCAACATCTGCTTCGTTCTGTTTGAACAGATAATCCTTGTAGACCAGGGAAGCTACTGGTTCAACGATTTTGCATGGACTTATGTGGTAGTAGCCCTGATGCTGGCAGTTGTGATATTTGCTTCAGGGCGCTGGCCTGACAAGATAAAGATGGGTAAGATGCGCTGGCCTATGATATTTTACCTGTCATCGATTTTCATGCACGGGATCACAGGACTGGCGCTGATGATCATGATGCCGGGAACAAGCTATGTTATGCTCGGCCTGGGATCGTTCCTGTTCATGATCTCGGACATCGATCTGAATCTTTACAGATTCGTTTTCAACAACAACAAGTGGCTCATAAGGTTCAACAGCCTTACATATTTTGGCGGTCTGCTCCTGATAGTTCTGAGCACCGTATACGCGTAGATCCGATAAGGGAGAATCAATATGTACAGAGAAAAAGTTGTTATTGGTGAAGGGACTGAATATCCGCTCAATGGAATTCTGACGATACCGGACGGTACAGCAGGACCGGTCCCGGCAGTCGTTCTGGTACACGGTTCGGGTGCGAGCAACATGGATGAGAAGGTCTTAAAACTGACTCCGTTTAAGGATCTCGCAGACGGGCTGGCTGCGCACGGAATAGCTTCGGTCAGATACGACAAGCGCACTTTTGTGCATGGTCGCAAGATGATGAAAGCCAATGCGTCCGGCATGACCGTAGTGGAAGAAACGATAGAGGACGTGCTGC
>CACZGY010000041.1 GCA_902780815.1 uncultured Eubacteriales bacterium | reverse complement strand
CTTCAGGCGTTTCGATAGGATTGGTGCGTTGCTGTCGATCAGATCATACAGCACTTTGTCGCCGTGATAGACAAGCCCGTCCTCGAATCTCGCATCAAAATCGTATCCGTCGCGGCGGTAGTTTGCAAAGTGCAGGAACCATTCCGGGCTTATATATGCCGCCTTCTTTTCAAAGAACTTACCATAGGCGCAGCCGAGTTCATTGATCACAGGCCCCTTCCACTCCCAGGGTCCATCATCCCCCGTGAACCATATCCCCGGATCGACATGCTCGTCGATCGAAAACCCGCGTATGGAGTTCATGAAGAACGGCAGGATGCCGAGCTCCGTGACCGCAGTCTCCAAATCATCTATTGTTCGAATGTCAGGCGTTTGTAAATATCGAGCATGCTCTCTATATGATACTTCAGGAGCCACGACGCACTTGTGTATTCAGGCGTTTCCTTTACGACACTGATCAGCTTCGGGTAATATTTCTCTGTCTCCTCTATGTAACGGTAAATACCGTCCCGGCTCAGGCCCCACGACATCGTTGTGATGTTGTTGCAGCGGTCTATGCACTTGATCAGCGCGGCTTTAGGATTTGTCGCAATCTCGCCATAGTATTTGTCGAGCGTTTCCGGGTTGTGGCTGCCCTGCGACTTGTCCTTTGTCATAAGCCTCACGAGCTCCTTGGTCCCGTCGCTGACCGGCAGCTCATCGATTGTCTTTCCGCAGTCCTCCACCACATCGTGGAGCAGGATAGCCGCAATTATCTCGTCCTCCCTGATGCCCATCGAAAGCGCATGGCAGGCCATATTGAGCGGATGGTATATGTACGGTATCTCTGACTTCTTGCGCTTCTGCCCCTCATGTGCTTCGACCGCATAGTCCACAGCCCTGTAAGCATTGTGCATACCGAGAGCTGAAGCCGTCGTCTTAACGTAAGTCTTCATGTGCTCCCAGTTGTAGATCGTTTCTTTAGTCTTGAACGTACCCCTTTTGTCTTCTAAAATCGCAGACACCGGTACATCAAACACCTCAGCAAGCTTCAGCAGATTCTCCGTCTCCGGAAGATACTCATCGCGCTCCCATGAGGATACTGCCTGAAAGGTCACTCCGAGTTTTTCAGCAAGCTTCTCCTGTGTAAAAGCAAGCCCATCTTCAGGTTTCATTTCTTTTCTAAGTCTTCTGATGTTAGTTCCGATGCTCATTTATATATCTCCTTTTCAGCTGTAATGAACCCATTGCCTTACATGCTTATGATAGAAGACCGTCCATGATTATTGTAGCGAGTGGATATTGAACTTTCAATCCGGAATTCAAGCTGAACTTGAATAAATAAAAAGCCGTGTGATCCTGCACGATCGCACGGCACCTTTTTATTGCTCTTATAACGAATACGTTACTGCCTCTATTACTGCCTCTATTCCCGCTTTTATCTCGCTCAGATCCATGTACGGCTTGTCTGCATGACCTTGTTCCTTTATGTATGGTACATGGATAAACCCTGTCGGGACATCACTGCTGTGCTCCAGCATGCTGTAAAACAGTGAATTGCAGACATATGTTCCTGCATCATCCGATATTTCGCAGGATATGCCTCGACCTTCCAATGCTTCTTTAAGGCTGTCGACAGGAAGAGTCGATCTAAGCGTATCCGGTCCGTTGGTGTCAGTATGGTTCCGCGCTGTCGTTTCGATCGATATCGCGCTGCGACCCCCTGCCTGACCAAGCATTATCAAAGCAGACGGCTGCAGTCTGTCATATTCTGAAGCCGTAATATCTGCCGAAATGCCATATTCTACCGGCAGCACGAGTTTGCGGATCGAATACCCTTCGATCTGATCAGACAGCATTCCCAGAACCAGTTCTGAAGGGTTGATTTCCTCTCCCCCGAACGGTTCAAATGCTGTAACAAGTATCGTTTTCATTCTATTTCCATTTTTTGAGTCCAAAGCCTCTCTCGTACAGAACTTCGTCAAGGAATGTAGCTGTGCCGTCTTCAGCAATATCAACATTCGGAATATTGACCGGCAGTTTTCCCTGAGGGACTGACTGGCCGAAAGCGGTGCAGAGAGCGACCGCAAGGTTCATGTTGAAAGGCCCGTTTCCGTCTGCGTCATGGGCGCTTCCATACGGATGATATGCACAGAGTATCGCGTCAGCATCCTTGTATGTAGCTGCGTCATAAGGAAGATTCAGGCTTAGCAGTACCGCTTTGCCGCCATCATTCTGGTGGACCCTCCATATAGCTCTATTAACAAGATCGTTCCGGTTTGCAGACTGCGACAATACTATCAGCTGATCGGCATCTTTCAGTGCATTCTTAAGGATATCGGCATCGAACTCCAGCCCGTCGTAGTTGATCGTCGTTACCAGGGACTTGTCCAGCAGACCTTCTTTCTCAAGCCTGTCCAGAGCATACTCTACCGTTGGCAGACGGTACTCATTAGTAGCAAGCACAACTGTGCGTTTGCCGCTGTTCCCGTCAAGCGGGAGCGTGTCTGCGCTGTTTTTAAGCAATGTCATGCTCTTTTGAGTGATCTCCCAGTCTCTTGTAAGGTGTTTTTCGGAACCCACTACTTCTTTCACACGGGCTATCTGATCCTCTGCTGAATCTTTGAGAGTATCTGACATGATGCCCTTGTTATATTTAAGCTTCAGGATCCTTGCGACCGAATCGTTAAGTTCTTCTTCCTTGATTTCTCCCGACTCTACTCTCTCCACGAGTTTCTGCATATATGCATCCATCTGCGGCAAGGTATCGGTCTCATCATCCTGGTAGATGTTTACCGGGCAAAGCAGAATATCTACTCCGGCATTGATCGACATTGCAGCTGCATCGATCGGATCAAAATGTTCGGCAATTGCGTCCATGTCCATGGCATCGGTTATCACGATCCCGTCATAACCCATGGTCTCACGAAGCAGTCCGGTGATGATCGTATGCGAAAGCGTCGCCGGCAGATTGACGGTCTTTTTATCCTTTTTGGATTTATAGGTCTCTGTCTCAATGTTCGGGTACTGGATGTGTGCGGTCATTATCATTTCCGCGCCTGCATCGATTCCCGCCTGGAACGGCACGAGCTCACAGCTCTTAAGCTCATCCAGCGTCAGTTCTGATGAAGGAAGTCCGGTATGGCTGTCTTCACCTACATTTCCATGACCCGGGAAGTGTTTGAGTGATGCAGATATGTTATTTTTGTTGAGTCCCTTCAGAAATGCCTGAACGTGCTGTGAGACTATTTCAGGGTCATCTGAAAAAGCGCGGATCCCGATGACCGGATTGTTCGGATTATTGTTTACATCAGATACCGGAGCAAAGTCCATATTAAAGCCGAGAGCAGCTATCTCCTGCCCCAGCATATTGGCGCACTCCTCTGTCAGTTTTGTATCACCTGTTGCGGCCAGAGCCATGCTACCCGATCCGGTAACACCAAAAGAGACGCGGTTCACAAGTCCGCCCTCCTGATCTAAGCATACCAGAAGCGGTATGCCTTTCTCTGAAGCCATTGCCGCCGTCTGGCAGTCCCTAATCATCGTGACAGTCTGCTCGGCGTTTTCGATATTACCGCCGAACATGATTACTCCTCCGAAGTCATACTTCTTTAGTATTTCTTCGTATGCAGGGCTTACCTCTGTCGCAGTCTTTGTATTGTGTGAATCAGAGCGGAATGCAACTACCATCATCTGCGCCAGCTTCTGCTCGGTGCTCATCCCTGCTATTGTTTCCTCGATCTCATTTTTTTTGCTTTCACCCTGCGCTCCGCAGGCGCAAAGGCTCAACGTCATGATCAGAGCAAGTACAATAGCAATACATCTGTTCTTCATTTGTTTGCCTCCAATAAAATATTCTCTGGATAATTTTACATCAATCCAGAGAATAGAGCCTCAATGCTGAAAAAACTTAAAGGCAAAATCCGTTCTGCACCTATCTTGACATGAACTTTCTTACTATCGGCATTGCTATCCTGTATGGCAGCGGTCTGAGATCCTTGTCTGCCTTCTTGAGCATCTCACGGATCTGTATGTGCTGAGGACAGTGCATCTCACACTTGCCGCAGCCTACGCACTGACTCGCAAATCCCGGATTCCCCTGCAGTCCTACATTGCGCGCGAATTCGAATCTCACCGAATTCTTCTTTCCCTCTATGTACATGAGGTTCCAGTGATGGAAGTTGTCCGGTATGTCGACTCCGCTAGGACAAGGCATGCAATACCTGCAGCCTGTGCATCCGACTTTTTCCTTTTCCCTGATGATTTTCTTAACGCCCTCTATTAGCGCAAAGTCGCTGTCATCAAAGCTTCCCGGCTCTGCATCTGAAGCGATCCTTATGTTCTCGTCGACCATCTCCATTGAGTTCATGCCGGAAAGCACCACAGTCACTCCTGTCTGATTCCAGAGCCATCTGAGTCCGAGCTCCGCTGCCGTGTAGCCTTTGCCGCTCTCGCTGAGCTCGCGCTTCGCCTTCACCGGGAGATTGACCAGTTTGCCTCCGCGCAGCGGCTCCATGATAACGACCGGAATGCCTTTCTTTTCAGCAGCTTCAACACCCCGCCTGCCTGCCTGGCTGGTCTCGTCGAGGTAGTTGTACTGAACCTGACAGAAATCCCAGTCATATGCATCAAGTATCTGTAGGAACATCTCCGTATCCCCGTGATACGAGAACCCGATCTGCCTTATGCTGCCGTCGGCTTTGCGCGCTGCGATCCAATCCTCGATGCCGTACGTTTTCAGGCGCTCCCACTCGGAGATATCTGTGAACATATGCATCAGGTAGTAGTCGACGTGGTCGGTCTGAAGGCGTGAGAGCTCCTCATTAAAGGTCTTATCTATCGCTTTCATGGACCTCATCAGATATTGCGGCAGTTTGGTTGCAATATTGACTTTTTCGCGCACTTTGTTTTCTGCAAGGATCCTGCCGAGACATTCCTCGCTGCCCGGATATGCGTAGGCGGTATCGAAATAGTTGACGCCCATTTCAACTGCACGCATGATCTCGCGCTCGGCCTTTTCATAATCGATCTTCGTACCTTTGCTGGTAAATCTCATGCAGCCGTATCCAAGCTGCGAAAGCTCATTACCGTACTTGTCTTTTCTGTATTTCATATTTAGCAATCCCTTTAAGTAATGTTGGTATTTTCCCACATGTATATAGGCATGTCAATTTACAACCTTATTGTGCAGTATAAAAGCCCCTCGTATCAGATGTTTCTGATATGAGGGGCCATATATAGTCAGTGTTTTACAGTTTCATTATTTCAGACCTTCTATCCATGTCTTAAGATCATCTTCAGATACGCCTCCGCCGAACCGCTCTCCATCGAGCCAGTTGCCGCTGCCTGCATTGGATTCGAGATTCTTTCCGCTCATGCCGATTCCGCTACTGCTGGATGTGCAGAATGGGATCATGGTCTTGCCGTCAAAGTTATAGCTTTCTACGAAAGTGTCCATGATGCGCGGTTCCTCGCCCCACCAGATAGGGAACCCGATGTAAATGGTTGAATAGCCGTCAAGCGATACCGGATCGCTTCCGATCTCAGGACGGACTGACGGGTCATTCTGTTCATGGGTCGTGCGGCTGTCCGAATCGTTCCAGTCAAGGTCTTCAGGAGTGTATTCTTGTGCAGCCTTGATTTCATAGAGGTCTGCGCCTGTGATTGCAGCAATCTTCTCAGCGACGCCTTTTGTAGTTCCGGTCGCGGAGAAATATACGACAAGTACATCTTTATTGTTTTGCGTTTCTTCTGCCGCAGTTTCGCCGGATGAGCTTTCAGCCGTTTCCGCAGAGCTTTCTTCAGCGCTTTCCGTGCTGCCTCCGCCGCATGCTGCCAGCCCGAATACCAGCATGGCCGCAATAAGTAATGCAATTATTCTTTTCATTATTCACTCCTCTTCAGTCCCATACTTCCTTTGCAAGGCGGAACACTGCCCAGCCCTTCGGCCAGCCGACATACATCGTTGCATGCGTGATGATGGCTGCGATTTCCTCTTTAGTTACACCGTGTGCCTTGGCGTTCTGCAGATGATAAGTCAGCGACGAATCAGTTATGCCGGATGCCATCAGCGATACGACTGTGATGATGCACTTGGTCTTCACATCGATCGCTTCTTCGTTCCATACTTCTCCGAAGAGCACGTCATCATTCAGGTGCGCAAACATCGGCGCGAATTCTCCGAGCTGATCCCTGCCTGCCGTCTGTACGATTTTCTCACTCATTTCCTTCTCCTTATTTTGATGATTATTTTCTTATAAAAGCCTGATCCTTTTCAGGCACTCCGTCAGTATCTGATACGTACCGTTCTACGGCCATATGAAGGTCATATTTCTCGCGCAGCTTCGCTATTTCAGCCATCATAGGCGAAGCATGGTGCCTGTCCAGGGACTCCTGGTCGCGCCAGCAGTCGATAAGGAGCACAGTCTCCGGGTCGTTGAACGGCTGGAAGTATTCATATCTCTCGTTTCCGTCCTCTGCTCTGATGGCATCGGCGATCCCGCGGGACTCCATCTCCTGCGCAAAGCTTCTTGCACTTCCGTTATGGCCTTTATAATATAGATTTACAATAATGCTCATATCGTCTTATCCTCCTCAGTGGCCTGTTAAAGCACCTTATCAAGCCAGTTTTTGATCGTAGACTCGTTTGGACGGTTGATCTGAACGCCTTTTTCCCATTTCACATTGCTGCTGACATTCTTGTGGAGAGCTGTATCGCTTCTGCCGACTCCGCTTCCGCCTGATGTGCAGAAAGGAATGATGGTTTTTCCGGAGAAGTCGTAGCTTTCAAGGAATGTTTCGATGATCCTCGGAGCTACACCCCACCAGATCGGGAACCCGATAATGACGGTATCGTACGAGTCCATATCGCTTACTCTGCCGTCAATCGCCGGTCTGACTGAAGGATCATTCATCTCCACACTGCTGCGGCTTCTGCTGTTCATGTAGTTCAGATCAGCACTAGTATATTTATCTACAGGAACGATCTCAAAAAAGTCGCCTCCGCTTATTCTTGCTATCTCCTGACCAACGCGTTTAGTAACTCCGCTTGCTGAAAATACAGCAACCAATACTTTATTGTCCATTTGTCTATCCTCCTGTTTATCTGATCTGCCTGTCCGGACTACTTGTCCAGAAGCCTGATCAGGCAGTTATATGTGATCTCGTAAATCGACTGATAAATATAGTCGACCTCTGCTTCTTCCATCGCTTTTCTCTGCTTATCCGTCACTTCAGCATACGGATATATGCCGAACATGAATGGGAAGAATACATACATGATCTCCTGAACTTCTTCCGCAGACATCTCCGGGCAATATTTCCCGAGGATGCTTCTGAAAAGATCCAGCGAGCGTCCGTACGCACGCTTGAAAGATGCGAGCAATTCCTCACGGCTGTTCTCTTCCATGTCGAAATTGTTCATGGAGAGCAATCTGAGGAGCTGTGCTCTTCGCTCGAGTGATCCGGCTATCTTTTCGGCGATCTGCTTTCTCGTATAGTTCTGATCACTGTCAAGGATGGTCCCGAGCTCGGCGTTCCATCTGTCATACTCACGTTCAAAAAGCGCAAGGAATATTTCTTCTTTTGTATGAAAATAGTTGTAGATCGTCGGGCGTGAAAAGGTAGTCGTGTTTCCTATTTCCTTAAGATTTATCTCTTTAAAGCTCATCGTCTGATACAGCTTTTCGCATGCATTAACGATTTCTTCTCTCCTCTGTGCAACGATCTCAGGGGTTCCTTTGAACATGATGTTTCTCCCTTCTTTCCCCGGCTGAATTTGTGTTCAGCAATCGGTTGACACCGTGTCAATAATTGGATTATAGCACCGCCCTGACACCGTGTCAACCGCTTTTCTCATGCTTATATTTTTATACTCACCTTTTCTTACAGGCCGGTGTATGCCAAAACGCAAATAAAAGAAGAGCCTTACGGCCCTTCTTTTCGCTTTTCAGCTGGCTTTTTAACTTAGCATTCATACGCGTTTGAACATTTCAGGTTTGATCCCCGGTGTACCTTCCATGACTACAGCCAGACCCGCGATTTCTTCGTCCTCATAAACGAACTCTGCAGGTACTGCAGTCCCGAGTACAGGAAGCATCAGATCGAAGGTGTCATAATTGTAATGTATGAGCATAGCCGGAAGTCCGTTCCAGGTGCCTGCGAGGCCTTGTTCTGTCATGCCAAATTCCATCACTCCGAATCCCGGGTGTTCATATTTGCCTGCATATTTTTCGATCACCTTGGTAGGTGTTGTATCCGGTACCTTCGCCTCTTCTTTTGCCTTCATTCCTGCCATCATACCATTCATCAAGTTTGCAAACACCTCGTTGAACCTTGCCGACCAGTCAGGAATTTCCTCTACTCCCAGTGCTTCATCTGAAGCATAGTGGCCGAGAGCATTGACGGAGAAGCTTGAAGTCGCGTTGGACAGAGCAACTACAGCGAACTTCTCATCAGGAATGAGCGTCATCTGTGCAGAGAATCCATTGGTGTTGCCGCCATGGTTGATCAGCTTTTTTCCTCTGTAAATGTCAGTAAACCATCCGAGACCGTATTCTGCTCTCTCTGTTTCAGGAAAATCCCAGAAGTAAGGAGTACCGTTCATCTGAGGACTGTGCATCTCATTCATCATTGCCTCGCTGACCAGACGCTTACCCTCCCATGTGCCGTCTCCTAGCTGGAACATGGCAAATTTTGCCATGTCTTCTGCTGTCGAAACTATGGCTCCGGACGGTGCGAATGCTCCAAGATGCATGTATGGCGGTTCCATGAATGCTTCACCCGTAAATACATATCCTTTTGATGTTTTCTCATATTTAGTGAGCGATTCCACTTCGAAGTCGCTGGATGTCATACCTAGCGGCGCAAAGATCCTCTCTCTGACGAAATCTTCATATGATTTCCCCGACAGAACGTCAACGAGGTATCCTGCCAGCGACACCATCTGATTGGAGTACATGAAAGCAGTGCGAAACGGTGCGAATGTCTGCAGGTATTCGAGGGACCTGACCATTTTCTCCTTGTCGTCTGTAGCTGCATAAATCGCCTGAAGGTCATACTTCGGTGTTCCTGTGCGGTGGCACATGAGATCCCTGGCGGTGACATTTTCTGTAAGCTCCGGATTGTTGAGTCTGAGCCATGGGATGTATTTGATTACAGGTGTATCCCAGTCCAGTTTGCCTTCGTCGGCAAGCATTGCCAGAGCCAGCGAAGTGAATGTCTTTGTGATCGAACCGATTGGAAGCACTGTATCTCCTGTCATCGGCAGGTCTTCTTCGACATTTCTTTTGCCGTAGCCTTCAACGCATACCAGCTCGCCGCCTTTTATAAGGGCAACGCTCATTCCGGCTACGTTGTAGTCTTTCATCAGTTTTGCGATAGTTTTTTCCATATGAGTTATTCTCCTTTCACAATACACCCTATTCCCGGAGCATCCCATAATGTGACATGCCCGCCGCAGTGATCAAATCCGCCATAAACGTCCTCTTGTTTCAATATGTACACAGAATCAAGATCGACTTCCTTTATATTGTCTGTTGCCGCGGCAAGATGCATGCCCGCCAGATTTCCCAGTGTGCTCTCACCCATGCACCCTATCATGCACGGGATCCCGGCTCCTTCGCATATCGCTGCAATCTTGATCGCGTTATATATCCCTCCGCATTTCATGAGCTTGATGTTTACCACATCTACCGCACGCATGGATGCGAGTCTGGAGGCATCGTGTATCGAGTGACAGCTTTCGTCCGCTGCTATAAGTACATCCGTACTGTTCTTTATTTCCCGGAGGCCTTCGAAATCAAAATCCCTGACCGGCTGTTCAATGAGGTCTACACCAAGCTCTGCAAGCCTGCGGCTTATAATGACCGTATCCTTTATGGACCAGCCCTGATTTGCGTCGATCCTGATTTTTATGTCGCTCCCGACCGTCTCGCGGATCGCCCTTATTCTCTCTGCATCGGTCGCTATGTCTTCACCCAGCTTCACCTTGATTATCTCGAAGCCTTTGTCGACCCATGACTTTGCATCTGCAGCCATCGCGCCGGGCTCATTTATGCCTATCGTCACGTCTGAATGGATATGCGGATCATCTCCTCCGAGGTATTTGTAAAGCGGTACTCCCGCAGACTTTGCCGCAATGTCGTAGCATGCGATATCTATCCCCGCCTTAATTGCTCCGTTGCCCGCGTACATACTGTCCATTACACGGTGGATCGCACCAATTGCACGCGGATCCATGCCAATGAGCGCCTTCCCGATGTCATTTCCTACGGATATCACAGTCTCAAGGTTGTCTCCCGTGACATAAGAAAAAGGCGCTGCTTCACCAAAGCCCGTTATGCCTTCATCCGTAGTCATTCTGACCAGGCAGGTCTCCATGTCTACGATGGTGGCAAACGCGACTTTCATCGGTTCTTCGAACCGGAAGCTGCGCACTTCAAACTGAATATCTTTGATTTTCATGTTATTCACCCGTCTCGAATATACCCTTTGTCATATTATATTTGACGGGTTTACTATTATCAACTATATGAATATATATGGTTAACAAATAAATAATGCTCTGTACAGTCATACATTCGATCGCAGGCAAAGCAGTATTGCTGCTGCCGTACAGACTATTCCACACACTGTAACCACCTTGTTTGCCAGTTTGTCTGCATAGAACCAGCCGAAGCATATCCCCTTCTTCGCCGGCCATAACAGCCTCACTGATCTCTTATTAGTCACGTCGAGCAGAACGTGTGATGCGAATGATGCTGCGAATGGTACAGCAGCTGACGGGAATATAAGCCAGATGCAGAATGTCTCTAATACCATTGCCAGAAGTGAGTGAGAAAAGCCGCGGTGGCCGGATCCTCCTGCAAACACGCAGGTGATCACAAAGCCGGCAAGGCCGGCGAACCACAAATATTGTCCGTTTTGTCCGAGCGATCTCCACATTCCGGCATCAAGCAGATGATCTTCAATGAGAGCGGCTGCGGCCACAATTGCCATCACGAATCTCCAGTGTGACGAGTCACTCTTCTCTGATTTGTTTTCGCAATCCAGATCGCAAATCAGACAACCCAAAGCTCCGCCCGTAATTACGGGCAGAGCCTCAGCGACCGTTTCGGGCCTCACTATTGTAAATGCCGCAGCCATTCCGACTGCAATATGAGCTTTTGCTAACATAGGTGTTCTGTTATCTGCAATCAGCAGGCACAGCTTGCCAGTAGAAAGATAGCTGCAAATACCGTAAAAATTGTTGTCAGGTGTCTTGTAAGGTTATTGGTTTTCATGACTTGAACCTCCTTAATTATACTGCATCCTCTCTTTCTGTTTGCTAAAGTGTGTTTTGACATCTATAGTGTAGCGCACTGGGAGTCCAGAAAAGCGGACAGTAAAAAAAGCGTCCTTACGGGCGGTTGATGCTTATCAGAACGTTCTTTTCAGTGTCATAAATCAAAGCTCCTTAGCCGGCTTCACTGTTTATCCCTGCCAGCCCGGGTATCTCTGCAGCGCTGTCTATAAGGATATCAGCACCATACTCTTCGAGTTCGGATCTCGGCCTGAAGCCCCATGTTACACCAACAGCAGTGACCCCGGCGTTGCGCGCGGTCAGCATGTCGGTGTTAGTGTCCCCGAAATACAGGCATTCGCTCTTTTCTGCTCCGAATTTTCCAAGTATTTCAAATACTCCCGACGGATCCGGTTTTATAGGAATAAGGTCTGTCTGGCCCTGAATATGATCAAAGCAGCCTTTTCCGAATACGGTCTCCACCACTCCGATGGCGCTTTCATGCGGTTTGTTGCTGAAAACCGCGATCTTCACGCCATTCTTTTTTAGCTCCTCAAGCGCCCATACCATGTGATCATATGGCACTACATGATACGCAGGGTCCTCCTGCATCCATGTACGGCACTTCGGCAGACCCTCTTCGAGATGCGAAGCCTCAGTGTCACCGGCAGCGATCAGAGCTCTTTTCAGCGCATTTTTGATGCCATCCCCGGCAAAGTAGTTAAATGCTTCTACAGGCTGCGCAGGGAGGCCATACAGTGCCAGAGTCATATTTACGGGTCTTGCTATAGACTCCTGAGTTGCAGCAAGAGTTCCGTCAAGATCGAAGATACATATTTTTATCACGGTCAATAATTCCTTTCTATGCCAGCAGCATCAGGCTGAAAGCGATCAGCAGCTGGCCGGCGTAGTACAACGATATATTGGTGTTGCGCAGACTCTGTCTGAACTCGCTTCCGAATGTGTTCAGTAT
>CACZGY010000040.1 GCA_902780815.1 uncultured Eubacteriales bacterium | reverse complement strand
GTTTCTTCTTCAGTTGCCATTCGATTATCCTCTTCAGTTATCCAAGCCCATTATCCCATAAGTTCTTTTCAATTGTTAAAGCAGGTATTTTTCAGCGATTTCAGCTGCGGTCCTGCACGCGCCAATACATGGTCTGCTCTGATAGTACTCCTCAGTGCGCACCGCAGGCTCTGCTGTATCCTCCCCCTTCTGAAGACCGAGCAGTTCCCTGCATATTATAGTGCCCTTGCGCTCCTCAAACTCCGCACACATCTTCTGAATCAGCCTATACAGCTCTTTTTTGCTCTCATAATCCGCAGGATCATCATAACCCTTCAGATATCCGGCAGCGAGTGTCATTCCGCTCACGGCGCCGCATACCTCTCTCAGTTTTCCGAATCCGGCACCGAACGGACTGGCAATTTTTGCCGCTTCTTCAACCGGCATGCCAAGTACATCCGCAAACGCCGCAAATACCGACTGACTGCAATTATACCCTTTTCTGAACAATTCTTCCGCTCTGTCTGATCTGCTCATTACAGCGCCTTCTTCATAACTTTTTTAATGATAAAATACGAAAAGGTCATGTCAAAAGCATACAGTGCAAGACTTTTTATAATCCCAGTCTTTGTAATAATCTGCGTTTAGAAACTTCATGGCTTTTCCTCCTGTTTCTTTTATCTATTCCAGCCCCGGAAATCCCAGCTGTCTCAGCGCCTCAAACAGAACTATGTTTGCTGCGTTCGACAGATTGAATGATCTGAGGCGTGTATCGCGGCTCATTGGAATGCGTATCGCCCACTCTTTTCTTGCCTCGATGAACTCTTTGGGCAGACCTGCTGTCTCGCGGCCGAAGAGTATCATATCTTCGTCCCGGAAATCCGCTTCAGTGTAAAGTTTATCGCCTTTGGTCGTTGAAAGCCACATTCTGTGCCCATCATATTTCTCAAGGAAAGCTTCAAGACTTTCATGGACTTCAAGTCTTACATACGGCCAATAGTCAAGGCCGGCGCGCCTGAGACTTTTCTCGTCAAGGCTGAATCCTAAAGGCTTAACCAGATGCAGTACGCTGTCTGTCGCGGCTGCCGTTCTGGCTATGTTTCCGGTGTTAGGCGGTATTTCAGGTTCTACGAGTACTATATGTATGGCCATTGATCTGCTATCTGAAGTATTTTCCTATTTCATCCTTATACACGAAGTCAGTCGTGCCGCCGCAGGCTCTGCATTTGAAGGATTTGTATCCGAAGCCTTCGCCGAAGCCGCCAAAGCCTGTCTGGAGATCATCCGAGCCGCAGAAGGAGCACTTCACAGCCGCTTTGCCGCAGCGGTTATCGACAGCTTTATGCTGTCCATAATTTGGCAGATCCCGGAGGTTCTGCAGACCTGAACCGCCATGCGTCAGATCGACTCTCCTCGAATCTTCCTCTGTCATTACCCATTTACCGTCAGCCATTGTCCGATCTCCTTTTATACCGGTGTGCCGACTTCTATCAGATTGCCGTCCGGGTCATAAAACCTGACGACCGTCTGACCCCAGGAGTGTGTCATCATTCTGTTTACAAACCTGGTATCAGGATACAGCCTCTCCAGCTTTTCAACGAAAGCAGCTATGTCACTCTCTTCAAAGTAAAGCTCGCTGGAGTTGTTTTCAGGGATCACATCCCTCTGAAGGAACTCCTTCCAGTACTTATCCTCCTGAAGGACCAGCCCGTCCGTGAGTATCACGTTGCCGCCGAAGTCAACAAGCACTTCAAAGCCGAACAGGTCGTGATAGAACTGCTTCGCCTTTTCTATATCCTTTACGACTATAAGGAAGTTCCTGAATCTCATGCGCACCTCCCGGTCCGTTTCATTTCGCTTCCTATTATAGCACGCAAAGTGCCACGATTTTGATATAAACGATGTGTCTTTCGTGATAGAATATCGATACAAATCTCTGACATGCTTACGGTATTCGTTAATACACCCCATCGACAGACTAATGGAGGAAAAAGCAATGGAATACAACAGGGAACAATATGCAATGACCTTCGACAAGTCCGAGGTCAGCAAGTGCATGCTCTGCGTCGATCCGCCATGCACAAGTGCATGCCCTAAGAATGCTGATGTGGGCAGCATCCTCAAATCTCTGTACTTCAGGAATTATATCGGTGCTGTCAGCAAGCTGGACTGTGACTGCACATACTGCAATGCTCCCTGCGAAAAAGCCTGCGTGCTGAACGCAAACAGGCTTCCAGTCAGCATCAGGGAACTTATGCTCAAAGTGATGCACGACAGTGAGATGCTTCCTAAAAGCCGCATTTCAAGGGTTGATCTTACAACGGAAATATGCGGTATAAAGCTTGAGAATCCTTTCCTTCTGTCATCGTCGGTAGTCGCAAGCTCGTATGACATGTGCAGGCGCGCTTTTGAGGCCGGATGGGCAGGAGCCTCTTTCAAGACGATCTGCAACTTTCCGCAGCATGAGACTTCCCCAAGATTCTCTGCAATCAGGCATCACTCGAATGCTTTCTGCGGATTCAAGAACATAGAACAGCTCTCGGACCACAGTGTAGAGGAGAATATGCATATTTTCGAAAAGCTCAGGCAGGAATTCCCTACAAAGGTTATCATTGCCTCCATCATGGGTCAGAACGAGCAGGAGTGGACCGATCTCGCCGCAAAATGTGAAAAGTCCGGTGCCTCGGTGATCGAGTGCAACTTCTCATGTCCTAACATGGAAGATGACGATCTCGGTGTTACCATAGGCCAGTCGGCAGAGCTGGTGGAGAAATTCACAAGGGCCACCAAGAAAGGTACGTCGCTTCCGGTGCTTGCAAAGCTCACACCGAATATAACAGACATGGTACCGATGGCTCTCGCCGCAAAGCGCGGAGGAGCCGACGGAATTGCAGCAATCAACACTATCAATTCCATCACCGGCGTCGATATCGACACTCTCGTTGCGGAACCTGCTGTACGCGGTAAGTCCATCATCGGAGGATATTCGGGCAACGCAGTCAAACCAATAGCGCTGAGGTTCATCTCTGATCTCTCCAGATGTGAAGAACTGAAAGACATGCATATCAGCGGCATGGGCGGAATAGAGACATGGCGCGATGCGCTTGAGTTCATACTTCTGGGGTCGGGCAGCCTGCAGGTGACGACAGCCGTGATGCAGTATGGGTACAGGATAATCGATGACCTGCTCGAAGGACTCGAGGAGTATATGAAAAGGAAGGGTATCTCATCAGTGCATGCCCTCATAGGCGGCGCAGCCGGCACCATAGTCGATCATCACAGCATCGAGAGAGATACGATACTCTTCCCGGTATTTGACTACGAGCGCTGCAACGGCTGCGGAAGATGCTACATCTCGTGCATGGACGGCGGTCACCAGGCAATCAGATTCGACCCTGAAGAGCGCAGGCCTCTTCTGATCGGGAAAAAGTGCGTGGGATGCCATTTGTGCAAACTGGTATGTTCCGAAAAGGCAATCCGGACCGCAATAAATGTAGTAAAAAGATAAATATGAATCATAAAAACAAGCCCCCGGCGTGCATTGCCCGGGGGCTTTTCAGCTAAATCAAGGCTATATGGTCACTTTGATCCAGCACACAGGATCTGACAGTTTTTCAAGCTCGTCCGGTGTGAGTTCAACGACTGAGTCCTCCCCACCTATGCCGGGGAACACTGTCTCGCCAGCATGCTTTCTGATCGAAAGGTCAAGGTAGAGTCTTGCTGTATCTTTCAGACAAAACGGATTGATGGTGCCTGCGACATGACCTACCAGTTCTTCTGTCTGCTCGGCAGGCAGCATAGTAGGCCTGAATCCGAATACGTTTCTGAACATCCCGTTATTGACCCGTGACTTGCCGGACGCGATCACCACGATCGCCGTGCCGCCCTTGCCTTTAAAAGCCAGCCCTTTGCAAATGCGGTCCACGTCAACATCAAGAGCCAGCGCAGTGCTCTCGGCAGTTATATCTGTGTTTTTGAAATCTATGATGCGGTCGCTCATACCTTTGCTTTCCAGATATGCACGGCCTCTTACCTCAGCTTCGTTCATGTTTTGCTTCTCTTATCTCCTTATATATCTGAGCTGGCATGTCGGATCACCTTTAGCGATAGTTCCCGGCAGATCGAGCTCTGCCCCAAAGCATTCGCCTATGCCTCTGTCACCGCACATCGCGTGATCGCACATCAGCGCGATCTGTTCATCACTGCAGCCCTGCTTCTGCCATGCTTTGACAAGCGGACAATAGTGGAAGTCGATGTCAAGATGGTCATCGTCGCAGCGGAGTATGTCCATCTCGAACACCTTCTGCGCAAAGAAACCGAACAGGGCCTTCTTAAGGCCTTTGAGCGACTGTCCTTTGCCGCCTTTCTTTACCAGATTCTGTCCCTGGTACAGTCCGCAGCGCTTTATGGCATCAGGCGCAAAGTCCTCAGCTTTGAGCCCGTGTTTCTCCGCTTCATCACAGAGCAGATACATCCATAAAGCCCTGTGCTCGAGCTGCTCCCTGATGCCGACTATAAGCGGATTCTTCACTTTGGCTTCATTCATTATCCTGCTCATATTTTGCCTCCCGAAAACAATTCTGTGTATTTACTGCTTCTATAATCATCAGTTCAGATGTGTTACAGTTCCGTCTCCGTCTATAGGGATCTCGTCGCCCAGATATGTAGGCTTAGCTTTTATAATACCTTTGAACAAGTCCTTTGTGCGCGCAAGCACCTCGCGGGCTTCACGGTAAAACCTTCCCGCGTATTTCTGCTGATCTGATGCCACACCCTTTGCTTCGATACCCAGTGCCCTGCACGCCTTGAGCGCCCTGAACAGATGATACTTTTGCGTGACCACTATCATGCGGTCCGCCATGAACACAGCATGTGATCTGTATACCGACTCATATGTGGAGAATCCGGCGTAATCCAGAAAGATGTCTTCCGGCGGGACTCCCTGCGCAAGCGTGTAATTAAGCATGCAGTCCGGTTCGCTGTACTCCACAATGCTGTTATCTCCGCTGAGCAGAAGCTTTGGCGCAGCACCTGCCTTGTATAAAGCAATAGCCGTATCCAGTCTGTCCTTAAGCATTGGTGACGGCTCGTTATCCGCCCAGACCGCGCATCCCAGCACAAGTATGCACTGCGGATCGATGCTCCTGCATGCATCGGTTTCGGCCTCACTGATTCCGCTGCCGGTATCCGTCCCGGCTATCCCGTTTTTAACGGTCTGAGTTACATAAGCACTGATCCCAAGCACCAATACCCCCGCAATTATTATAGTTGTAAATATGATTTTTAAAGCTTTTTTCATTTATGTGAGTTCTCGTTTTGCGGCCATAGGACGCGGCACGTATGCCTTGATGTGAATGCCATCCTCCTCATATTCTTCGGAGAGGAGCTGGCCTGTCTTTCTGATTTCCGCTACTACAGAAGTATTTTTGTATGGGATCACAGTGTCTATATAGACCCGGCTTTCCCTTAGTATCCTTGCAACTTCGCTATAGAATTCATCGAGTCCCTCACCCGTCTTCGCGGAGATCTTTACTGATGCGTCGGCGCTGAAATCCCTGAACAATGCAGCTTCATCGATCAGGTCTGTTTTGTTCCAGACAGTGATGACCGGCTTGTCATTTATTCCGAGATCTATGAGAGTATCATAGACCACTCTTCTGTGCATCTCCGCCTGCGGATCGGAGGCATCTATCACATGCACTATGATGTCAGCGTAACCGGCCTCCTCCAGAGTGCTGCGGAATGCGTCAACAAGATTGTGCGGAAGTTTATTTATAAATCCTACGGTGTCTGTGAACAGTACCTGCTGACCGTCAGGCAGCAGTGCCGCCCGCGTAGTTGGATCAAGCGTAGCGAAAAGCTTGTCTTCGGACAACACGTCTGAGCCTGTCAGCCGGTTGAGCAGAGTCGACTTGCCCGCATTGGTGTATCCGACGATAGCTGCGGCAGGCACGGCATTTTCAGAACGCTTCTTGCGTGCTGTGTCGCGGGCTCTCTTCATGGCCTCTATATCGTCCGACAGTATCTTTATACGCTTCTGGATAACGCGCCTGTCTGTCTCGAGCTTAGTCTCACCCCATGCCGCGCAGCCTTGCATATCTGTATTTCTGCTGTGCTATCTCTACCTGAAGTTTGCCCTCCCTTGTGCGGGCGTGAGCTGCAAATATATCCAGGATGAGGGTCGTTCTGTCGATGACCTTCGCCCCTGTCAGCTCAGACAGATTGCGCATCTGCGAGGCCGTCAGCTCATCGTCGCATAAGATGCCGTCGGCTTCGTGGATCCCGATCGACTCTCGAAGTTCCTGCGCCTTACCCTTTCCGATGTATGTCGATTTGTCCGGATGAGCGAGATTCTGCACAGTCTGAAACACGGTAACACCGCCCGCGGTATCCAGAAGATCCGAAAGCTCATCAAGCGAGTCCCAGGCAGCCTCTTCATCGCCGGACGCCACGGCCACTAATATGTATTTCTCAATATGATCTGTGTTTTCTGTAATAAGGTCGTTCAATATATTTTCAAAGTCCTTTTCAGGTCAGTTTTTTGTCTTTTTAGTTGTTCAGAATACCGACTGCACGAGGAACATGTACAGCGCCGTGCCGATCACAACGCTCAGTATGGTGTTGCGTCTCCACAGGTACGTACCCGTAACGACAGACAGTGAAACTATCTCAGGCAGACCGTGCGGGGCTTCAAATACCGGCACATCTCTGAGGCAGTATACGATGAGCAGGCCCATTGCTGTATATGGCACAACACGCCCGAGATAGAGAATGAATTCAGGCACCTTTTCTCCTCTTCCGAAAACAAGCACCGGCATTATTCTGGTAGCCAGCACAGCCAGACCCATCACGGCTATTACGATGACCGCATGTCTGTGATCAGTCATGGTGCTCACCTCCCTCCGGCTCTATCCTTCCGCGCGCAGCGGTCAGTACCCCGATGATTATGATCATGGCCGGAATGAGGAATATGTCTCTTCCGAATATGATGCGGCATGCGAGTGTCGCAGCAACTCCAAGCACTGCCGGGAGGTGGTTCCTGTTGTCGATCCACTGCTGGATAAATACAGTCGTGAAAAGCGCAGTCATGGCGAAATCGATCCCCGTAGAATCGAAAGTGAGCAGTGTACCTATCCATCCTCCGAGGAATGAGCCGGTCACCCACGCGCTCTGGTCGAACAGCGTCACGAGCAGCCTGTAGTTGCTGACGTTGACTCCTTCAGGACCATCGTCCTTGCTGAGCATGGCATATGTCTCATCACACAGGGCATAATAGAGATAGCCCTTTCGCCTGCCCTCATTGCGGTACCTGCCTATCATAGATATGCTGAAGAACACGTGCCTTGCAGATATCATCAGAGCAGTAATGAAGGCCATCAAAACAGACCCGCTGCTCAGCATCGTCACGCTGACGAACTGCGCGGTGCCGCTGAATATGATTATTCCCGAGAGCAGCGACCACACCGGCCCGTAGCCGTGCTTCTGCATCAGTATGCCGTATCCTATGCCCAGTACCAGAAAGGTCACAATGATAGGCGATGATGTGTGAAGCGCTGCCTTTATGTCTTTCCCCGTTATTTTTCTCAAGTCCCTCTCCCCGGTTTTGTCCTTAGCAGTTGCCGGTATATACATACCGCAATCTTTCGCGGGCAACATCTGCCAGCCTGTAAACGAGCCTTACTTCCGTTGCATCCCTGTCAGTCATATGGAAGCGCGGGAAAAATCTCGAGATATGAAGAGGGATCCCCTCACCATCAGTAAGGCCGGCTATCCACGCTGTCATCTCACGCATCTCGTCCTCGCTGTCATTCTCTCCCGGGACGATCAGTGTGGTCAGCTCCACATGACAATGCTTCACAGCCTCTTCTATGAACGCCATTGTCATGCTTCGGTCTCCCCCGAGCAGATCGTTGTAGTAATGATCTGTGAAACCCTTAAGGTCTATGTTCATGGCATCGATGTACGGTGTCAGCTCATTTAGCACCTGCAGATCAGCCGTACCGTTCGTCACCAGAACATTGACCATGCCCTGCTCATGTACGAGCTTAGCGGTATCTCTTATGTATTCATAACCGATGAGCGGCTCGTTGTAGGTAAAAGCGACTCCGATATTACCCCTGTTTCTGCATGAAAGAGCTATAGCTGCAAGTTCATCAGGTGATATGTATTCGGCTCTGTCCGCAAATCTGTAAGCCTCCTCAGACCAGGATATCTCATAATTCTGGCAGAAAGGGCATCTCAGATTGCAGCCATAGCTCCCCGCAGACAGTATCATCGAACCCGGGCGGAACCTCGAAAGAGGCTTTTTCTCTATAGGATCAAGAGCAAGCGAAGTGATCCTGCCGTAATTTGCGGCAGTCACCTCTCCGCCGGTGCAGGTACGGGCTCCGCAAAAGCCCAGCCCGCCTTCGGGTATATTGCAGTGTCTGAAACATACTTTGCAAACAGCCATATCAGTAGTGCCTTATAACTTCGAATCTCTGCAGTCTGTATTTCTCGAACTTGCGGATGCCGCCCTTTTTCATTGCGATCTCCACCTGCTGCTGAGGTGTGTCTACGCCGTCAAGGTCAGGGAGCAGCAGTCCCCTTTTTCGTCCGCAGCTGACTATGACTCCGTATCTCTTTACGTCCAGCTCGTCCTCGGAATCAATGTCCTCAGGCTCGCCGAGTACATCTACGTTTATGTCAAGCCATGGAAGCTCCTCTGCCTTTATAGCCGGGAATCTCGGGTCCCTCGTTGATGCGCTGATCGCATTGCCGATTATCTCCTCTGCCACGCAGCTTCTCGTCGGGCCGATAGTGCCTATGCAGCCTCTGAGTTCTCCATGCTCATGTATCGACACGAATGCTCCGGCCTGGACAGAAAGCATCTCATCCGGGAGTCCTGAAGGAACGGCCAGCACCTCCCGTCTCAGCACGTATGCCTCAACGGCTTCGCGCGCAAGTCTTACATATTCATCGGACTGCTCCCGCTTTGCTCTGAGCGCTTCTTCTATTTCACCCATCTTCCGCTCAAGGAAGTATCTGTTTACATCCGGTCCATCCGGATAAAAGGTGCAAATACCGTAACCGACACCGGTCACGTCCTGATGGCTCAGCTTTTCCGCTTTAACCGCTGTTCCGTCGAATGCACCGCCCATAATGACAAACGATCTGTGTCCGCATTCGGCTGCCTTATCACAGAACGAACTGTCAAAATCAAGGAGTTCGCCGAAAGCAGCGCGTCCCATCACGTCCATGATGCGCTCATCATATTCAGGGCCCTCCGGGACATATCCGTACGGTCCGTAGTCCTGCAGCTTGTGAGAGAGATCCCCGCTTGCCACGAATACTGTTCTCCGGCCTGTGATCTCTGCAGCTTTGCGTATGATCATTCCGAGTCTGTAGTGATCGATCAGCGGAAGTCCGGAAAGTCCGATACGCACCAGCTTTCCGCCCTTGTATTTATTACGGATGAACCACAGAGGCACCATCGTTCCATGGTCGAGCTCCTTTTCGCGCTCTCCCAGAGTACCCGCAGGGAAGTCTTCCTCATCTGCCAGCCTGCATATCTCTCTGACCAGTTCAGTATCATATTCCTCACTGAACCTGACACCCGGAGCTCTGAACCCGGCGAAACTTCCGCCGGCGCTCCTCCCGGGTGAAATGTGAAAGTAATCCGCATACATTATTGAATGCGGGCTTGTTATTATTATCGTTTCAGGAGCGAGCGCGGCTATCTCGTCCGCGACTCTCTCATAGGCTGCAGTAGTATCTGCTACCTGCGCCTCGCTTCCTCTTCCTATGTCGGGCACGATCATAGGCGGATGCGGTACCATGAATCCGGCAATTATACTCATTTTACCCTCCTGACTTCAGTCATTCCGGTTACTTTGTCTTCCCTAAATACTCTTCGAGTGTGATGCCTTTATCAGTGATCTCTTTTGCGATCTCAGGGCTGTCCAGATAGCGTATGTGCCATGGCTCATATGCATAGCCTGTAATTGCTTCTCCGTCTTCCGGGAAGCGCAGTATGAATCCGAATTCAGGGAGTCTCGCATGCACTGCGTCCCAGATGTCCGGATACTGAACCAGATCTTCATTTTCGTATACGTCCTTGCCGTCGACAGTGAAGTAAAGATCGAGAGCAAGTCCTGTATGATGTTCGGAGAATCCCGGAACAGCCACGTATTTTTTTACGTAGTCTTCGCCATACTTTTCGGTAAAGTCATCAACTATCTTCTGCTGTGCTGCAACACTTCTGTATGCGGAATCCAGCTCCAGTCTGACTTCGCCCTTGTCATATCCCTCCAGATCTTTCTCAACCGCTTCCTTAAGTGCGCAGTATGCCTCGTAAGCTTTGCTTTCTACCATCACCTCGTCACCGACGGAATTGGTTATAGTCGTAATATCAAGTGCTTCTTCCCAACCGTCAGGAAGAACATTATCTGCATTTACCAGCACCATATAATCGATCACCGACCCCTCATTGCTTTCAGCTTCTGTCTCAGTTTCCGCATCAGCAGGTTCTTCGCTGCTGCTCTGTTTACTGCATCCGGACAGCACAAGCGCGCATACCACAGCTGCCGCAAGCAGTAAAACCAAAAGTCGTCTCATTTTCATTTTCAGTTCCCCTTTGTAAATACTTTTGTGCAAGCATTATCTAAAGGACTCCATGGTCCGGCCATGGAGTCCAATGGTTTACTTATTCTCGCGATACAGCGTGTCGCAGTATACGCAGCGGTAGTTTCTTGACTCTTTGTCGACAAGCCTGAACCTCTGCGGTATGCCCCTCTCAACCGAAGTGATGCATCTAGGGTTTCGGCACTGGATAACATTCCTGAGTTCTGCCGGAGGACCCGGTTTGAACTTCTTCACAAGCTCTCTGTCCTTTACGATATTTACAGTAATATCCGAGCTGATGTATCCGATAAGGTCATAGTCAATAGGAATGTCGGCATCGATCTTGATGATATCCTTGGCTCCGTACTTTTCGCTGGATGCCCTCTGGATGATGGCTACTGTACAGTCAGCCTTGTCGAGGCCGAGGAGGTGATAAAGTTCAAAGCCCTTGCCGGCCTTGATGTGGTCGAGTACATATCCCGTGTTGATTCCGTCTATGTTCATGTGTTCCTCCTCTCTACTTGATGCCCAGCAGGTAAAGTATGAGCGCCATACGGATGTATTTGCCCATTAACGCCTGATAGAAATAGCATGCTCTCGGATCGTCGTCCACATCCACGTCTATCTCATTGACGCGCGGCAGCGGATGCAGGACTATCATGTCTTCTTTCGCCGGTTTCAGCATGGATCTTGTGAGTATGAAGCTGTCCTTGAGTTTCTCGTATTCCTCCCAGCTAGGGAATCTTTCCTGCTGGATCCTTGTCATGTACAGAATGTCAAGCTCAGGGATGGCATCCTCAAGGCTTTCCACTTCACGCCACTCAACGCCTGCGTCATTGAGCCTGTCTCTGATGTATCCGGGTATCCTCAGCTCCTCAGGAGCGATCATGACATACTTGACACCTTCGTATCTGAGCAGAGCATCGATGAGCGAGTGCACCGTTCTGCCGTACTTTAGGTCTCCGCAAAGGCCAATCGTGAAGTTGCCGATCTCGCCCTTTTTGCGGTGGATCGTCATGAGGTCGGTCAGCGTCTGAGTAGGGTGGAAATGCCCGCCGTCTCCCGCGTTGATGATAGGGACCGAAGATTTGGCAGAGCCTACTACCGGTGCGCCTTCCTTAGGGTGTCTCATCGCGATGATGTCAGCATAGCAGCCTGCCATGATAATGGTGTCAGCTACGGTTTCACCCTTTGCCGAAGAGCTTGACTGCGCCTGGTCAAATCCAAGCACGTTGCCTCCCAGTTCCATCATGGCTGCAGTGAACGAGAGTCTCGTTCTGGTGCTCGGTTCAAAGAACAGAGTGGCAAGCTTCTTGTGAGCGCAGGCATCCCAGTAGTTTTCAGGATGAGCGATGATATCATCGGCAGTTTCCATCAGATGATTGATGTCTTCTACGCTCAGATCAGTGATATTGATAAGATGCTTAATATCTCCCATTTGGTCCCCTTTCTGTTTATTATGAGTATCTCTTCCATTCAAGACCGAGTCCGTTGGCTACGATCGTGATGAAATCCTGTACGTTAGTAACGATGGTAGTCGCTGCGAGGCTCCCTCTGTCCAGGAGCTTGTTGACGACAAACTCATCGGCGTCGACCGTATAAAGGAAAACCGGTCTGACGGTGCCGTCCTCGAGCACTCTGAATGACGGCGTCATATTGCCTGTTGCTATAGTATGCAGCATCGTTGCAAGGCAGATGACTGTGGTCGCCTTTTTCACAGTCTGCCTCATTACATTCTGGCCCTCATATACGTCAGCAATGACTTCAGGGATAGGGCCGTCGTCTCTGATCGAACCTGTAAGTATGATAGGAACTTCGTTCTTTACACAGCTGTATATGATTCCGTTATCGATGCCGTAATCCTCTATGAACTGCGGTATGGATCCGCTTCTGCGGACCTTGTTGTCTACGTCAAGATGGTTGTAATGGCCGTTTGGCTGTGACTTCTGTGTGTAGATGTCCTGGCCAAGAGCCGTATTGAGGAGCGCCCCCTCGAGGTCGTGAGTAGCAAGCGCATTGCCCGCGAGCAGAGCGTCTACATAGCCGTTCTCAACCAGCGACTGCATGCAGGCTCTGGCATCATGGTCAAAGGCGAATGCCGGACCCATTACCCATACGATGTTGCCATGTTCTTTTTCGTAATTCAGCAGTTCGAAAAGTCTGTCATAGTCGCGGGCATACGAGGTCTCTCTGCTCCTGCCCTGACGGAAAACAAACTGATCATCAAGTTCTTTCTCTTCATCCTCAAAACCCCTGGTGTGAACGAATATTCCCTCACGTCCGTCCTCACTTCTTCCAAGCACTACCAGATCTCCCTTGCGGAGATTGCGGTTCTCTACTACATCGAGTCTGCCGTCAGGTCTGAGCACTACGCTCGAGTCCATCCTGCTCTCTTCTGCGAGCCTCCACTCTCCATTCACCTTGAAGTACTCAGGAAACATCGATGTGCTGTGGAAATACTCAGGTGCAACTCCGTCTCTGTCTGCTGCTTCAAACCTGCAGTCAGGCGCATCCGTGAGCTTCTGAGAGGTGAAATCAGGTGCCTTGTATTCAGGTATTTTGAATTCCATGTTCTTCAGATCTCCTTTAACTTTTTATTATTATGCGAGAGTCGCAACAATAACAGCTTTGATAGTGTGCAGCCTGTTCTCGGCTTCATCGAATACGACCGAATTCCTGCCGGAGAAGACTTCATCCGTGACTTCTCTGATGTCATATCCGAGCTTCATCTGCTCAGCAGCCATCGTTGTCTCGAAATCATGGAATGAAGGCAGGCAGTGCATGAATATGTATTCAGGATTCTCTGTTTTTGCCACGAGCTCTTCTGTTACCTTGAAAGGTGTCAGCAGTCTGACTCTTTCAGGGATCTGATCCTCCTCGCCCATTGAAGCCCAGATGTCTGTGTATATCACATCAGCGCCCTTCAATGATGCGTCATCGCTTGTGACTGTGATCCTGGCTCCTGTCTCCGCAGCGACTGCGTTTGCGCGGGCAAGCACATCAGGGTCGACTCCATTACAGAGTTCATCAGGTCCGTAGGCAACAAAATCCATACCCATCTTGGCACAGCCGTACATCCATGCGTATGACATGTTGTTCCTTACATCGCCCACGAATACCACCTTTACTTTGTTAAGCGGTTTATTCACGTGCTCCTCGATCGTAAGAAGATCTGCAAGTATCTGTGTAGGATGGTCGATATCTGTGAGACCGTTCCACACCGGCACTCCGGATTCAGCAGCCAGCTCCTCGACAACAGACTGCTCATAACCTCTGTACTCTATGCCGTCAAAAATACGTCCGAGCACCTTTGCAGTATCTGCGATGCTTTCCTTTTTGCCCATCTGAGAGCTCTTGCTGTCAAGGAACGTTACACCGGCGCCCTCATCCATGGCTGCAACTTCGAACGAGCATCTTGTCCTCGTCGATGTTTTCTCAAAAAGCAGGACGATATTTTTTCCTTCCAGCGATCTCCCCTTGATGCCAAGTCTTTTTTTAGCCTTCAGGTCATGCGCAAGATCGAGCAGATATCTGATCTCTGCCGGGGTGAAGTCCATCAGCGTCAGAAAGCTTCTTCCTTTAAGATTTACTGCCATTATACCCTCCTATAAATCGTCTCTGTTGACCGGGCACGACATGCACCGCGGACCGCCTCTTCCCCTCGAAAGTTCAGAGCTCGGCATCGTCAGCACATCTATGCCGTTCCTGTCAAGAAGATCATTTGTAACGTAATTTCTCTCATAAGTGATGACCTTGCCCGGTGCAATGCACAGCGTGTTGGATCCGTCGTTCCACTGCTCTCTCTGAGCTGCCATAACGTCGTCACCTCCGCAGCGGATGAGCTTAACAGCCGGAAGGCCGAGCTCGCTTGCCAGGATAGCGGCGAGGTCTTCAGTCATCGAGTCAAGATGTATCTCTCCGCCGGCTCCGAGGCTGAGCTCGTAGAGCTGAAGCGGACCTTCGATCTCAGGGTGGATCGAGAACTTGTCGTAGTCCACCATGGTAAATACTGTATCAAGGTGCATGAACGCCCTCTTCTTCGGGATATTGAACACCAGCACCTTCCTGAAATCCGAGCCGTTCAGCAGATTTCTGGCAAATGTCTCGATGCCTGCAGCTGTCGTTCTCTCGGAAAGACCTATTGCGACTATGTCTTTGCTCAGCACCAGTATATCGCCGCCCTCTATGCTGTACGGATCATCAAAATCGTACCATTTTTCAGTTCCGGCGGGTGCAAAGTCGCTGTTGAATTCATACATGTATCTCAGAAGCAGGCACTCCCTTCTTCTGGTTGCCGTGCTCATGTGATGGATCGAGATGCCGTTGCCGACACAGGCTCCCTGATCACGCGTGAAATACATGTTTGGCATAGGATCCATGTAGAACGGATATGCCTCATCTATTTTTTCGGCAAGAGTCCTCGGTTTGTAATCAGTAAGGTCGGTTTTTCTTATGCCTGCGATCACCTTCTCTACCAGCTGGCGGGGATTCATGGATATGAGGTAGGCATATATTGCCTCCTTTACTCCCCGGGATGAAAAATGAGACTGATCGAGCATCTCTCTGATAAAGCGGTCTTTTATGTCAGGCCTTTCAAGGGCCCTGGCTGCTTCATCAACATAGTAGACAACCTCTACACCGTTTTTTCTGAGTATTTCAGCAAAGCGGTCGTGCTCCTGCTGTGCTACCCTGAGATAGGGAATGTCATCAAACAGAAGCCTTGCGAAATTGTCAGGGACAAGTCCGTCGACTTCAGAACCTATCCGGTGAAGCAGCACCTTGTTGAGCTTGCCTATTTCAGAATAGTTGTGTACGCCTTTTATCATTTACGTTGCAGCTCCCTGTCATGTTCTTCTTCGGCCTGCCTGAGCCTTTCAGACAAACCGGTGAGCGCGTCAAAAGGAGCGAATTGTTTTGCCCTTTGCTGCCGGGGCATTTTAGGCCTCGATGATGCCGGCCGCTCCCATGGCCCGCCGTTTTTTATTATACATTTTTTGTCGTTCTCTTTCATCATCTTCACGCACTTCACATCATTCTTTGTGGCCGCCGACCTGATGATTTCTTTCTCTTGTGGTAGCGGCTTCCTCGAGATCCATTCCTCTGAACATAGAGTCCTTGCCGTATTTCTTCCTTATTGAGTTGACAGCTTCCTGCAGGGCTGCATCCCGTTTCAGTCTGGCACTTGTCTCTGATACCGGATCAGACATGCCTTCCCTGCGCATCTGCCCTTTTGTTTTTCCTTCCTCTTCAGCTTCTGCGTCCGCAAGATCAAACAAGGTCATCTGTTTGTCAGCCTCACGGGACTTGATGTCATTGAAGTTTACAAAGATCCTTCTTACCGGATATTCGTGGTTGGTTATACTGTCGTAAAGATCTGCGACCGCAGGCATTATTACGGAAGCCGCATCAGTCATGTAACCAAACGATACAGAGCCGTGTGACATCGGAGTGTGCAATGCATTGCTGTAGCCTACCGCAATAGAAACGTTCGGTGTCACCTTTCCCTTTTCTGTCATCTCATGGCAGAGCTGTTCTGTCATTTCTTTTATGATGAGACGGCCCTCTTCATTCGTGTAATCGCGCATCAGCACCTGACCATGTGAGAGCGAATTGCTTTTTGTTTTGTACCCCTTTATATCTGACATTTCTGTCGTCTCGATACCGTACGCATGATCAATAAGCAGCTCGGCATTAATACCGAACATCTTGTAGAACAGGTCTTCGTCGCGGGCAGCCAGCTCAGCTATGCCTCCCATTGTCGTGATTCCTATGCGCTCGAACTTTTTTGCCGTCTGACGTCCTATCATCCAGAAGTCGGTGAGCGGCCTGTGATCCCACAGCTGCAGCTTGTATGCGTCTTCATCGAGCACCCCGATATAATCATCTGCATGCTTGGCGATTATGTCCATGGCTATCTTCGCCAGATACAGATTCGGCCCCACACCCGCTGTTGCCCTGACTCCGATTCTCTCATGTACCTCTTTCATCAGGAACTCCGCCATCTGCCTTGGATCCATGTCATATCTTTTCAGGTAAGCTGTCACATCAAAAAAGACTTCGTCGATGGAATAGACGTGCATGTCTTCCGGAGCGATGTAGTCAAGATAGACTTTGTATATTTCCGCTGCATATTCCATATAAAGGCGCATCCTCGGAGGCGCCATGATATATTCGAAGCTCTTAGGGATCTCAAACACTCTTGCCCTGCCGCTTACTCCCCTGGCCTTGAGTGAAGGTGAGACTGCAAGACATATCGTTCTGTCTCCCCGCGTCGGATCGGCTACAACGAGGTCGGTCGTCATAGGATCGAGTCCGCGTTCCACGCATTCAACGGAGGCATAAAAAGACTTGAGGTCTATACATACGTAAGACCGCTCCCACTTTTCGTATTCAAATCTGCCGTTCCTGAAATCCATACGTTCTTATAAGGCTCTTATCCAAACTGCCGCCGGTATTCTACCGGGGTCATTCCTTCGGCTTCTGTAAAATTCTTGGTAAAGTAACTCTGCGAGCAGAACGCAAGCCTGTCGGCGATGTTCGCCACTGTAAGGTCGGTATCTCTCAGCATGCGCTTGGCCTCAAGAAGCCTCTCGTTAAGAATGAACTCGCTGATAGTTATGCCGAGTTCTTCCCTGAAAACCGCAGATGCGTATGTACGGCTGATGCCCACATGCTGTGCGATGTCTGCAAGTTCTATCTTTTCAGTCAGATGCTCCTCAATGTATGTCATCATGCGCGCGAGTCTAGGCGAGCGCTTTTTCTCTTTCAGGACGTATTTCATCTTCATGGCGTAATTATGCGCCATGCCGTGCACCAGATCATAAAGATCCGGAAGCGAAACTGCATTATCGAACTCCTTTATGAACTCGTCACGTATATCGTATGCCACCATGTCAAGCAGGCCGGACTGAATCGCGACAAGGCACATCTCGTTCGCTGCACCGACCGCTTCGTAATACATTTTGTTCATAGCCTCGCTGTACGATCCGCATCTGTTGAAAAGCGCCGTTGGGTACTCGTAGTTCTCCTGTGAGAGCTCTGCTATCCTCTCGTCATCTCCCGCTGCTATCGCTTCAAAATACGGTTTCTTGCGTGTATATGGGAGATATATCTGATTTCTCCTCGTACGGCTGAGTATTAAGTTTGCTGATTTCTTCTCTGTCATGTTCTGCCTTGTTCGTAATTATGTTATATTATTCGAAACAATATTATAACATAGCCCTTGAGTATTCAATACAATGTAGATAATAGAAATGTTGTTTTGCAGGCTGTCAGTTCAACTCGAAAGAGTATGTTTGCGGGCAACATAAAAGGTTCTCCGGTCTACGGGGAGAGTCTTGTTCTAAAAAAACGATATGAGATAGTGCTTTGAAAAACGATATGAGATAGTGCTTTGAAGAAACGGCTATGCACATGTTGATGGGGTTCAGCTTGTACAGAGTCGTTTTTTCATTGCATTACAAAAGGAGGCCTGAGCCTCCTTCAGTATTTTAATCAACGGACCTATTTTACATAGATTTCATCACCCATGCGGCAGCAAATCCATCCTCCGGAAATCTTTATCCAGTTTCCGCTGACCTTTTTGCATTTTACCTTCGCGCCAGGCTTAAGGACTGCATATCTTCCGCTCTTGCATTTTTTCTTCATCGATTTGCTGAGTTTGCTCCTGCGCACTCTTTTATACTTTGTTCCGGCGCCTTTCCTCATGTTCAGATAATCCTGAACTACATATGTGCTTCCTACTGTATAGCTTATCTCAGGAACGACAATGTACTGGGATTTTTCAGCGGAAGCTTTTGTCAGGTAATTGGCACATGTGATCGCAGTGTCATCGCTGCCCTCTGTTTCCTTTACGATCTTAAGCGGAATCAGAGCATATCCGCCGTATTTTCCTATTCCCCTTATGTAAGCGTAACCGTTTCCTACAGCGTTGTTTCTGATTCCGCCTACTGTATAGTCTGTACCTTCCTTAAGGAGATTTTTATCGTTATACAGTTTGAATTTTGGCGCTTTTGCATCATTGACGCTCAGCGTCGTCTTTCCGCAGATCTTTGTTACAACAGAGCTTTTTGCTTCTTTCTTGTTGAGGTACCAGAAGTTAGCATCGATCTTGCCCTGCAGGCCTGTGTATGAGAGCATGCCATCGATCCTTGCGCTGCTGGAATACTGCCACTTGGAATAATTGACCGCAGACTGATTGCGATTATAGTACTGTGCGCACCATAAATCGACATCAGAAGCAAGCTGCTTGGTTGTAATGTATGAGCCGAAGAATGTCGTATTTGCATAAATTCCCGGCTGGTAACCTGCAGCCTTTATGGTATTGCAGAATGCTACCGCAGCATTTGTAGCTGCCGTTCTCTTGATTCCGTGCATCCTGCCGAGGACTCCGCCTGCGAACTCATAATCCATATAAACCGGCAGATTCAGATCCTTTGGTCCAATGCCAAGGGCTTTGAGCCTGTTGATGGCAAAAGTCGCTTCTTTTATACCTTCACTTTTGTTTTTCGCCTGGGAGAATACGTATACTCCGGTCATCACACCGTTGGCCTTGGCATTTTTATATTGGGTATAGAACTTGTCATCATTGTGCATTGTAAGGTTCTTTTTGCTGTAAGATGAATAGGTTACACGCATGATTGCAAAGTCTACCCCATCTTTCTTGGCATCATCAAAGCGGCAGTTTTTTGACTGCCAGTCTGAAATATCCACACCGTTCACGATGAGATTGCCCGCGTATTTGGCCTTGTGATAGTACGTTGAATTGCCTGTCTTTTTGAACGGGCTTGCATATTTGAATTCCGATGCGGCATATGCAGGTTCAAGCGCAGGCAGCACTCCTGCCGTCAGGCACAGAGTCAACAGCAGCGCCAGTATCTTGCTTATTGATCGCTTTGCTTGTTTTCTCATTTTCTTTCCACCCTTCTAATACTCTCAGAATGTTGCTACCTCAGGACTGCACGGCTCACATCTGTCGAGTTTCTTGATGTATAATACCGGGCCTTTTTCCTTATATGCTTCAGTGTATTC
>CACZGY010000039.1 GCA_902780815.1 uncultured Eubacteriales bacterium | reverse complement strand
CGCCGCCGATGACGAATGGAAGCATGTGTGATACACCGTCCATAAGGCTCTTGTAAATAAACCTTCCTACGCTTTCGTCTCCGGATGAATCGCTATCTGCTGCTGCAGCGCCTGAGTGCTGATATACTGCAGCGTCTCCGGCTATAGCGCGGTCGATGAGACCTTCTGAGCGGTGGATAGCATCAGCTGTTGAAGCCTTGATCAGCTTCTTTCCATTGAAACGTCCAAGATCAACGTTCTTGTCAGCTGCGATGATTACAACGTCAGCTTCCTTGATATCATCTGCAGTGAGTACGTTCTTGGCACCGCCAGATCCCTGAGTCTCGATCTTGACGCCAACGCCTTTTTTAGTTCCGGTCTGCTCAAGTGCTTCAGCTGCCATGTAGGTATGTGCAATACCTGTCGGGCATGCTGTAACGCCGACAACCTTTGTTCCCTTTGCAGGAGCAGCTGCTGCGGCTGCGGCTGCAGGTGCTTCTTCCTTGCCAAAACGGTCAGCTTCCTTGTCATCGATCAGAGCAAGGAATTCATCGACAGTTTTCGCTCCTACAAGTGCACTTGCGAAATCCGCATCCATGAGCATTGTCATGAGATTTGCAAGGACCTCGAGGTGTGTGTCTGCTGCGCCGGCAGGTGCTGCGATCATGAAGAACAGATTGCTGTCTGTTCCGTCGATGCATCCGTAGTCAACGCCTCCCGGTACTGTCATTGCTACAAGACCAGGCTGCTTGGCAGCATCAGTCTTTGCGTGAGGAACAGCAATGCCCATGCCAACAGCAGTTGAGCCCTGAGCTTCTCTGGCTTCGATAGCCTTCTTGTATCCTGCCTTGTCATTGAGGTTCCCCACCTTGTCGTGAAGGCCTACCAGGATATCAATTGCGGCGTCTTTGTCAGCCGGCTGCTGGTTCAGCAAGACTCCCTCTTTCTTAAGTAAATCCGTTATTTTCATATTGTTCCTTTCTGCGCTTAGCGCAATTTAGTTAAAGATAACCTCCATTATCTCCACATATATTCATTGACGAAACCCTGCAGTTTTGCTTACAGAGTCTCGTAAATGCTATTGATAAGATCTCCTGTTGCGAGATCGTCTGAAAAAGCAGTTGCACTGCCTGCCGCTGTTCCCATGTTGAGAGCCACACGGTAATCATGAGACTTCATGTAGCCGGCAACAAATCCTGCTACCATGGAATCTCCGGCGCCAACGGAATTCTTGACCTTTCCTTTTGGAACGCCTACGCGGAATCTCTGACCATCCTCGGTAATGAGCATAGCGCCGTCTTTAGCCATTGAGATAAGAACATTCCTTGCACCCATATCCTGGAGTTTTCTTGCGTACTCTTCGATCTCATCATCAGTCTTGAGTACGACGCCGAACATTTCGCCGAGCTCATGATTGTTAGGCTTGATCAGGAACGGATTGTATTTGAGCACTTTCAGAAGAAGATCCTTTGTTGCATCCACTACGAACATGATGCCCTTTCCGTAAAGTCTCTCAAGAATGATCTCGTATACATTGCTAGGAAGCGAATTAGGAATGCTTCCCGCCAGGATCAGGACATCCCCTTCCTGAAGCTTGTCAAGCTTTTTAAGGAGCTCCTCATATGCTTCATCGCTGATTTTCGGTCCCTGTGCGTTGATCTCGGTTTCCTCTTCGCCCTTGATTTTAACGTTGATCCTTGAGATACCTTCATTCAGCATTATGAAATCTGCGATAATGCCCTTTTTGTTAACGCTTTCAACGATCGCCTCTCCGGTGAAGCCGGCTGCAAATCCGAGAGCAGTATTCTCTATCCCCAGATTCTTAAGAACAGTGGAGACGTTGATACCCTTTCCGCCGAAGAAACAGTCTTCAGATGCAGATCTGTTGGTCATTCCCGGATCAAGCGGTTTATCCATTCTGACGATATAGTCGATCGCTGGATTAAATGTTACTGTGTAGATCATTTGAACCTCCTTTTCAGAAGTGATAACTTATATGCTTTCCGGCCCAAAGCTGAACGGAAGCAGTTCTTCGAGCGTGTTCTCCTGATAGTCTTCAGGCGTTTTTGCCGAAAGAACTATCATTGAATCCTTATCTCCAAAATCCCTCATAACCTGTCTGCAGGCACCGCATGGTACGCAGTACTCTGTGCGCTTACCATCAATACCTCCCACTATTGCGACTGCGAGGAGCTTTTTCTCACCCTCAGCTACAGCATGAAAAATTGCATTTCTCTCTGCACAGATCGTCAGGCCCAGCAAGGAGCTCTCCACGTTGACTCCGGTATATATCTCACCTGAGTCGAAAAGCGCAGCTGCCGCTACGTTGTAATGTGAGTACGGCGCAAAAGAGTTCGGCAGTTTCTCTACAGCTTTTTCGATGAGGAGCTTTTTCATTTCCTCATCTTTCCTTATATCTCTGTCGTACATTCCCGTGTCCCCCCTGAAGTTAAAACTCAAATCTCGGGTGGTCCTTGTCAACGATACCGGTCGCTACAGTACAGCTGCGTCCGGATTGAGCAAAGTAGTTGGCAACAAGTTCAGTAAAGTCTTTCATTGCCCGCTTGACTTCCTCGAGGTTCAGATCCGAAAATCCGTCAATAGGGTAAAGCACGCCGGTAGTCTTTTCAGTCATCTTACCGACTTCGCTCTGTCTCCATGTCCAGCGGCGCGTCCTTACTTCATGGCCCGAAACGTATACGACTTCACCCGGTTCAGGATTGTCGAATTCGTCTTCAGCTGCGCCGAACGGTCTGAAAGTATCCTCTGCAGTTGCGGGTCTCACCTCAAGGCCGGTGTCCTCGCAGCCCCTGCCCTTGCCGTCAGGACGCACAAAAGTGTATAAGTCATGGGCTCCTATAGGGAGTTTGTATTTCAGCGATATCGCGTTTCCAAGATCTACTGCAGGGTTGATCGAAGGAAGTCCCTTGCCCTTTGCAAGGCGGTCCATGAGAGCCTCAGCTGCGCATGCATATCTGTTAGGATTCATGCCGAGCGCGCGGAATGCCTCCCTGTAAGGAACAACGCAAGGGTCATTCTTCGCCTTATTGCCGGATTCAGCAAAATAGCGGATGACTTCGTTTGAGTTTTCCTCAAGCATCTTCTCTATTGCCGGATACTCTTTTGCATTGTTTATACCCGTAACTGCGACCACACCTACCACAAAGTTCGGCAGTTTATCGAATACCTCCCTGCTTACCTCATAGAACATGTCTTTACCCTTTCCTTTTTTGGTATAATTTTACATATATAATAATAGTCTAAATTAAAAGAGGTGACAAGGCTTCAACCTTGTCACCTCCACTTTTTCATGTTTTCTTTTAGTACTTGACTCAGTACCTTACTGTTTTTATCAATTCCGCATCATCTATGCGAGCGCTTCGTTCAGTGCGGATACGAGCTGATCAGCATCGAGTCCGTGTACCTGTGCTGCAGCATCGATGGACTCACCCTGCGAAGCCGGGCAGCCGATGCACATCATGCCGTTTGCAAAGAAAGTACGGACAAGCTCAGGATGCTCGTTGATAACATCTCCTATAATCATATCCTTTGTAATCATTTATATGGACTCCTTTCGTCGGTTTCTCTACACCGCATATACTACAACTGCGCGCGGTCAAAAGCAAGCGCTATTCCTATTTATTCAATAGGATTTTTATAGAGCAGCCTTGATTGCATCAAGAAATTCTCCATACTCTTCAAACGCCGGATACTGCGGATAATCTTTTCTGATCTGTTCTGTTGTACGGAAAAGGAAGCCCGCTTTGCTCGCCTCTATCATTTCGAGGTCATTGTAGCTGTCTCCGGCAGCTATGGTATCGTATCCGATGGCCTGCAGCCCTCTTACCGTTGTCAGCTTGGAATGGTCGCAGCGCATCCTCATCTCTGAAATATAGCCTTCATCATCAATAATCAGCTCATTGCAGAAAATAGTAGGCCACCCCAGCTGTTCCATAAGCGGCTGAGCGAACTGCGAGAATGTATCACTGAGGATTATCACCTGTGTGATGCTGCGCAGCTCATCCAGAAATTCCTTTGCCCCTGGAAGCGGGTGGATCTTTGCGATAGTATTCTGCACGTCCCGGAGCTTGAGTCCGCGCTCCTTCAGGAGGCCTATCCTCCATTTCATAAGCTTATCGTAATCAGGCTCTTCTCTCGTCGTTCTTCTTAATTCCGGAATACCGCTCTCCTCACTGAAAGCGATCCATATCTCAGGATAAATAACACCCTCCATGTCCAGACAAACTACGTTCATTTTTACTCCTTCTATTCTATAGTGAAGCCGTAATACGGTTTCTCATAATAATAATCGTTTTCCGTGTCCTGCTCTTTACATTCATGAGACAGGCCGCAAATCATTCCCTGACATCTTCCGTAACCCGGGGTAACGAACATCGTTTCCGCCGCCCCGAAATACTTTGCTATCATAGACGCGATCTCATTATCAATGTCGAGGGAGAGCTCTTTCAGCACGGGATTAAGTATCAGCTCTGTCACTACTACTCTTACAGGATCTGCGTGGCTTACGGCACAGATGGCATCGCCTCTGTTGACAGAGTAAAGGCCGCATCCGTCCATGCTCTCCGATGCGATGAGGCTGAGCATCTCTCCGCTTGGCTCTATATGAGGCTGTCCCGCCAGAAAAGCCTCTCTATATATGTTATATTTTTCTGCCGGTATTCCCTGCATATCGAGTTCCGCCCTGAACGGTGTCGGATCTGCTCCCTCTATGTCCAGGTCAAACTCGTCAAAATCATCGTACTCTTCAAGGTCAAATTCCGGTGACACAGCAGCTCTTTCAGCCGCAAAGAAGTGCGGCTCATAGCCGAGTTCTGCATAATAGGAAATCAGGGAAGGTTCCGCAGGCGATACTATCGAAACGCCGCCCGATTCCAGGACCTTGTCTCTGACAAAAGATATCAGCTTGGCAGCCAGCCCCTGTCCGCGCATGTCGCTGCGTGTGCACACAGCATAGCTTACATATACCGGCTTTTCACCATAGGTGCCGCAAAGATGACAGGTGAGCGCTGAACACACCCTGCCGGCTTCATCGATCACTGCATAACCGGTGATATCGTCTTCGAAGTTTTTATAAAAAGCATCGACATAGGCAGGCGTATCACCGAAGACTTCACACCACAGAGAGCGAAGGCCTTCATATTCTACAGAACCATATTCAGCTGTTTTTATACTGAAGCCTTTTGTATCCATCATTTTTCAATGGCAAAATACTTCATGAGCAGTATGTCGGGATGATAGCTGAGCTTGGCCTTGCGCAGTCCCTCTATACCCATATCCTCTTCACGGTTGAAAGCGGCTATTTCCGGGTATTCCGCTCTGACCAGCCTTGCAAATTCACGGTTCACCATGGTATAGGCCCCTTCGACACCCGGCAGCGCCTTTTCAAAGTGTGTATCAAACACCTCGTTGTCAAGTTTTGTTCCGGCTGTGAAAGCAACCGGCTCGCCGTTCTGGAAAAGCAGTCCTCCGAGGAAGCCCAGCGCTTCATAGTGTTCGAACATCTCCTCGATTGCACCTGCCTCATCGGCCAGGTCAGGATCGTTCTTTTCCTTATAGAACTCATCTACGAAAGCTTTCGCTTCAGCTATGGATGAGAGCTTTCCGCAAGAGCCTTCCACGCACGATGTGAAGACACCGCACGAATCAGCTGCTATCTTATGGAACTCCCACGCTCCGTTACGCTCGAAGTGCTTGATATGATTACGTTTCGAAGACAGGTGTCTGCCGGGAAGGTCGCACAGCTTCTCTGAAGTGTAAATATAGTCAGCATTGTCACGGTCCTCGACTATCTCGAATCTGTCGCCATAAAGCGGAAGAAACTCTTCGAGAGTCTTATCTGTAAGACCTCTTATGCGTAGTTTATCGCCAAGCGAGTGCGCTTCATCGAGCAGGAGTTCAACTGAATTCCTTACCTCTCCAGCCCCTTTCGGGTATGCATATACTTTCCACTGCGGCATACCGACCAGCAGGCGGTCATCGCAGAAAGCGATTTTCGGTCTGTAAGCCTTACGCCATATGAAAAGATTTGCGAAGCCGTAATCTGCCCCATGGCATCCGCTGGCACAGATCTTATCTTCTATTTCGGGCTTATCTTCAAGCGTTATGTCTCTCCAGTCGATCATACAGCACCTTATTCAGTCTCTTTAGCTTCAGCCTTTGGAGCTTCTTTTACCTCAGTTTTTGCTGCATCTGCAGCCTCAGCTTTCGGGGTGTCTTTTGCCTCTGCTTTTGACTTATCTGATCCCGGCTTTTTACTGTTTCTTTTGCGGCTTCCGCCGCTCTTACTTCCGCTCTTTTTTGCTTCAGCCGGTTTTGAACCGTCTGCTTCTTTTGTCTCAGCTTTCTGAGCATCTGCAGCTTCTGTCTTTGGCTTATCGGCAGCTGGCTTTTTATTGCTTTTCTTACGGTTGCTGCTTCCGCTGTTACCGCTCTTTTTGTCGTCCTTGTTTTCGCTGCCTGTTTTCTTGCTTTCAGCTTTTTTCTTGTTTTCGCCTGCCTGGCTGTTCTGGCTGTTCTGCTTTTTCTGATTATTCTGACTCTGTTTGTTCTCGCCTGACTTCTTCTGGCTGTTGTTGGTTCTCTTGCGAGGAGTCTTGCCGGCAGCTGCCTTGTTGAGTTCTTCATCGAGACTCTTTACGAAATCTTCCTCAACAGATATTTCCGGGGCAGCGGCCTCCGCCTTAACTGCCGCAGCCTCTTCGGCCGCCGCTGCTTTCATCGCTGCCTTTGCTTCCTGCTTTGCTATCCTTGCCTCCTGTCTGGCGGCTTTCGCCTGCTCTATCTCCGCATCACTGAGATAGTAGGCACGGTTGTTTTTTCTGACTTCATCGAGAATGTAGCCGAGCATGAAGAATACCGCAGCATTTATAAGCGGTTCCATTATGCTTTGTAAAATATAAGTAATGTAATCTGCAGGCTGCGCCTTCATGTCGTACTGTGCATAATACTGAGAAATCTGGGAAGCGGTGCTGCCGGCCAGATAGATTATGTAGAACAGGATCAGCAGGGTGACAGCATAGCATGCTATTGATAATGCCGATCTTCTGTATTTCTTTTCCTTATCGTTCATCTGCAAGTCTCACTTTCATTTTCTGTTTTTTTACACCCGCATATATTAACAAAAAAGCAGCAGATTATCAACTGCTGCAAGGATTTCGGGTCATTTAAAGGTGCCAGTCCACCGGACTGATACCGTTGTCCTCCAGGAAGTAGTTGCAGCGTGAGAAGTAGCTGCCGCCAAAAAATCCCCGGTACGCGGACAGCGGGCTCGGATGCGGAGCCGTGATGATCAGATGCCTCAGACCATGTTCTCCCTGTGCCTGCAGGATCAGGTTCTTCTTTGCGCCGGCATTTGATCCCCAGAGCACGAAAACCATCGGAGTTTCCCTTGCTGCCAGAAGCTCTATCACTCTGTCTGTGAAGCGTTCCCAGCCTTTTCCGCGATGTGAACCCGCCTGATGCGCCCGCACAGTAAGCACCGTATTTAAGAGCAGTACGCCCTGCCTCGCCCATGGATCAAGAACTCCGCGTGTGCTGTCAGGGCCGTCCGGTTTAGTATCCATAGTAATGCCCAGGTCATCATTCAGTTCCTTGAATATATTGACCAGTGAAGGCGGAAAAGCGGTCCCTTCACGCACGCTGAAAGCAAGCCCATGTGCCTGCCCCGGCTCGTGATATGGATCCTGTCCAAGTATAACGACCTTGACGTCGTCATAGTCCGTAAGCCTGAGAGCGTTGTAGATGTCCGCCGCAGGCGGATACACTGTCTCATCCCTGTATTCATCAATAAGAAACGAGCGTAACTCCTGATAATAAGGCTTCTGCCATTCATCAGCGAGCAGCTCGTCCCATTTATTACCTATGATCTTTTTCACTTTGTTATTTCCGTTTTCCGGACAGCCAGGTGTCCATCATCCCGCGTTTGTCTTCTGTTTTGAGAATAACCACGTATACGGCAGTCGCAGCTATCATGCCCAGCAGCAGCCCGCAGACTACATCCGTAGGATAGTGCATTCCCAGATATAACCTGGAAACACCAATGAGTAACGCAAGTATGACTGCTGCTATACCGAGTCTGTGCATTATCTGAGGCGAAGCACCTTCACCTTTCCAGCCGAGACACCGCACTTCATCATAGCTTCTTCCCGATGCAGTCCTTACAGGCATCGTCGCTATAAACAAGGCCCACGCCGGTCCCATGGAGTTCGCCGAGTGCCCGCTTGGGAACGAAGCATCGCCCGGAGGCGGCAACAGCGCATTCACCATCTGAAATGTCACCCAGGGTCTTATTCTGTCAACTGCAGGTTTAAGAATAAGATTGCAGGTGATGAAAGTGAGCAGCAGAGATAAACTGCATATTATCCCAAGCCTTCTTGTCCGCCTGAACAGTATCAATACAAGACAAACGAGTATCCAGAATATACCGTCCTCTCCGAACAGCGTGATTATTTTCATAATCGGAGTAAGCCAATCGGCATTCAGCGTGTGCTGGATGCCGATCAGCAAATTACCGTCTAACTGTGTTATAGAATCCATCTATCCTCTTTTTATTTGCACATACCCTCAGGATAGTTGATATAGACTTTCGGTATCCTGAGATCGAAGCAGCATGTGATCTCATAGTTGATCGTTCCGTTGATTGCGGCCAGATCATCTGCACTGATTTCCTGATCACCCTGCTTGCCGAGAATTACCACTTCGTCTCCGAGCTTTACATCAGGCACTGCACTTACATCTACCATGCACTGATCCATGCATATATTGCCTACAACCGGGCACTTGATGCCGCCGACCAGCACGCTGATCTTGCCGCTGTTGAGTCTCGAATAACCATCAGCATATCCCAGACCGATAGTAGCGATCTTTGTCTCTGCTTCTGTTGATGTAAACTTGCGTCCGTAGCTTACCGAAGTTCCTGCTGGTACTGTCTTGAGATTCAGGATCTCAGCCTTTACTGTCATTACAGGCTTGAGATCAAGCACCTTGCCTTTGAGATATCCGGATGGAGCGAGTCCATACAGGATGATTCCAGGGCGGCACGCATCAAAGTGGATCTCAGGATATACCATTATGGATGCGGAGTTTGCGCAAATCTTCTTAGGATCAAATCCCGCAGCATTCAGTTTCTCAAAGAATGCCTTGTAGTTGCTGATCTGCATTTCGGTGTATTCTCTCTGCTCTTCATCAGCAGTCGAGAAATGGGTGATAACTCCGGCGATCTTAATGCCAGGAAGCTCTGCAAACTTCTTATACTGCTCAACAGCATAGTCGCGCTCTTCATCAGTGAACACCCTGAAGCCGACTCTGCCCATTCCGGTATCGAGGCCGAAAAGAACTCTTGCAGGCTCAGCCCCCTGTGCCATAACTTCATCACTGAGAGCCTTGACATAATCATAATGCATGACTCCCGGGATCAGATCATACTCGATCACAGTATCTACGCATTGTTTCGGTGTCAATCCGAGAATAACAATGTTGCCTTCGATCCCGTCTTCGCGTAGATTGATAGCTTCTTCGAGAGTAGCTACAGCGAAGCTGTCGACTCCGTTATACTGAAGCACCTTTGCGCACTCTGTTGCACCGTGTCCGTAACCGTTCGCCTTGATGACGCCGATCATCTTAGGGCACTTCATCTGAGCTTTGATCTGCTTGACATTGTGGTCGAAAGCAGACATATCGATTTCAGCCCAAACCTGTCTTAAAGTCTCCTTATACATATTATTTCTCCTTACAATTACTGCAGTCTATAAGGTCACTAAAATTTTACTACTCAGAAATGATCATATCAAGGTAGTTAGGCTATTCCGATGGCTCTTCTTCTGCTGCAGGAGGTGACGGTCTGTCGATCAGCTTGAGAACCTTGAGCACCATGGCCTTCTTCATCTTCCTTAGGCTCCGGTGCAGGAGCCGGTTCAGGTTCAGGCTCTTTCCGGTAACTGTTAGTCCGCTGTCACTCGACGCAGCTTATGTAAACTCCTGTTGTTTTTTTCTTTCGTTTTGTTTACCTTCGCATCTGCTTTTTGTATTATGCCGCCTTGATATATCAGTAGAACTGTGTTATCATACTCGGGCACGCAGTTTGCATTTGTCTCAGTAGCTCAGGGGACAGAGCACCGCTCTCCTAAAGCGGGTGTCGGAGGTTCGAATCCTCTCTGGGACACCATAAAACGGACTCATCAGATAACATCTGTCGAGTCCGTTTTTTCATGGTCAAATCCGTCCATCACGCTTACACGTCTGCCTGCTCCGGAACGAGCAGGAATCTGTCGCCGTTTCTGCTGATCTGTCTGATTTCTCCGTCCCTGATCATATAAGCTTCGCCACGTATCTCCGCACTGTCTTCTGTCTGAAGCAGATAGCTGCCGTCTGTAAGGGCGTAGAACGTATGCCCCATGCTGTCTGTAAATGCTATATCCTCGATCAGCCGCATACCATCTATGATATCGTTTCTGACCGCATTGAAGTGAGGAATGATATTGTATTCCGTCAGACCAAGCCCGGGGATAAACCTTTCAAACGAAGGGTCTGCCGCTTCCCCAGGCATTTCCGGCTGGGCGTATACAACGCGTGCGCAGTTCATCGTACCGGCGCTTATACCCATTACTATACCCTGATATTCCCTGAACTTTTCTGCAAGGCCAATGTTTCTGAAGAAAGCGTTTTCCGTCGGTACATGGCCTCCACCGAGAATGACAAAATCATAGGTCAGCAGCGCACCTGCTACTTCTGTTCCATTCCTCGAATCCCCGATGTCCATGCACGCGATCGACAGTCCTGTATCCTGCACTATCCTCTCATAATCTTCTCTCATTCTGTCATTCAATTCGTAATCATCATGAAAGGCAGATATAAGTAAGCATCTGGCGTCATCCTTCCAGAACCGCCTGAGCTCTTCCGTCATTCCATTTGCGGGATTGAAGCCTGGATAGTCAAGCGGCTCTTCACTTCTGTATATTCCTATCGGACTGCTTGTCAGAAACAGTTTCATTATTACCTCTTCTTCTTTAAACTATTCAGCCTATCTGTGAACAAACAGCGCTATGCTGTAAGCCGGCATGGTCAGGGTGCTTTTCCTGTAAGTGATATTTTCATCATTTGTACATAGCTTTTCAGCAAGCTTAAAGCCCTTCCCCGATACCGAAAGATTCTTTTTGACCGGCTGATCACTCAGGTTCATAACGATCAGAAGATCGCCGTCAGTCTCACTTCTCCTGAAAAACGCAGCGGTGTCGTCATCACAGATAAGGTCCGCGCTGTCAGTCACCCCTTTTGCGATTGCCGGATAGCTGTTCCGGACACGGATCACATCCTTAAACCAGCTGTAGACTGACTGTTTGTCTTTCATCTGGTCTTCGAGCGGCGGAAACCTCATTTTTACTTCCTCCATATATGGAGGACCTGCGCACATGCCGGGAGATGCGTGATCATCGCTCCAGTACATCGGAGCCCGCCTGTTTTCATCCCTTCCGGCACCGCTCATTCCGATCTCTTCTCCGTAATAGACAAAAGCATTTCCGGTCATGAAGAGATTCATGGCATATGCCATCTTTGTAACAGCACCGCTGTCATCCGGATAGTATGATGCACTCCTGTCCATGTCATGGTTCGTATAGAAAGGAGCTCCGGCATATCCCGGGTTTGCCCGGCCATACATTTCTTCAGCCTGCATCATATCATAAACATAGTCAGAAGCCCTGCAGCTGCCTTTAAGTGTCCCGGCAATGACCCCTTCCTCACCTGCAAAAGGAAAGTCAAACAATGACTCGATGCCACTGGTGTACAGTGAGGCGATAGTGTCCCTGTCTGTCCATGCTTCTCCTACAATGCAGCAGTCCGGATCTATGCTGCCGGCCGTTTCTTTAAGAAAACGCAGGAATTCAGTATTTGCCTCCGTATCGCCCTCATAGTATGCCGTTACCGCATCAAGTCTGAATCCGTCAACGCCCTTTGCGAGCCAGAAGGCCATGATATCATGTATCTCCGCTCTCACAGCCTCGCTGCTCAGATTCAGATCGGGCATCTCCGACCAGAACCCCGCCTCGTAGTACCATTCAGTACCTTCAAGATGAGTGTATCCATCC
>CACZGY010000038.1 GCA_902780815.1 uncultured Eubacteriales bacterium | reverse complement strand
CATTTACAAGGCCAACATCAAGGAAACCAGGGAATTCCTTGAGCAGAACCCGTATATAAAGCGTGCGGAAGTCAGACGCAGACTGCCGTCTACGCTGGTTATAAACGTCACCGAGAGGACAGAACGCATGGCGTTCAAATATGACGATGATTATCTCGTCATGGACGAGGAGGGCATACTCCTCAAGAAGACCAGGAACGTACCGAAGACCACCATTATCCAGGGTGTGGTCGTCAGCAAAATAAAGCTGGGTGAAAAGATCGGTGCGGAAGACAGCAAGAAGCTGGACAGGGCTCTTGAACTTATCGGGACCATGATCAAAGCAGATATGTACTTTGTAAAAGCAGACATATCGAATGTAAAAACCGTAAAGGCATACATTTACGACACACTTGTCGTGAAGACGGATTATGACACGCTTATAGCCAATCTTGAGAACGGAAGACTCCATCTTGTGGTGGAAAAACTGTTCAGCGATAACATCGAAAGGGGCACGATATCATTCCTTGATGACGGCTCAGCATCATTTTCGCCTGAGTTCTAGTTTACAAGTAATTGTGTCATGTAAAGCAAATACCCCCTAAATGTTGTGTTTTTTGCCAAAAAACTAATGCATTCGGGGTTTTCATATGTTACTATTACCATATATGTTTATAAGTATATTTATTTGAGGAGGACTTCACTATGGAATTCGTTTCCGATTTTGTTTCCGAACCGGACAATGCCGCAATAATCAAGGTCGTCGGAATCGGCGGCGGCGGATGTAATGCGATCAACCGCATGGTTGACGCCGGACTGCAGGGCGTCACCTTTATCGGCGTGAATACAGACAGGCAGGCTCTCTCGAGATGCAAGGCAGAAATCAAAGTGCAGCTCGGTGAGAAGATCACAGGAGGCCGCGGAGCCGGAGCTAACCCTGAGGTAGGCCAGAAGGCTGCCGAGGAGAGCATCGATGAGATCATAGCCAACATTCAGGATGCCGACATGGTATTCATTACTGCAGGAATGGGCGGCGGCACAGGTACAGGAGCAGCACCTATCATCGCAAAGGCGTCGATGGACTGCGGAGCTCTTACAGTAGCTGTAGTTACAAAGCCATTCACATTCGAAGGAAAGAAGCGCTGGAACCGTGCTGCAAAGGGCATTCAGTATCTCAGCAACTTCGTTGATTCTCTCGTAGTCATCCCTAACGACAAGCTCATCGATTCGAGCGATAAGACCACTTCGATGCTCGAGGCGTTTGCTATGGCAGACGACGTTCTCAGAAAGGGCGTACAGGGCATCTCAGATCTGATCTCCGAATACGGACTCGTTAACGTTGACTTCGCAGACGTCAGAACGATCATGGAAGGCCGCGGAGTGGCTCACATGGGCGTCGGTACAGGCGAAGGCGACAACAGGATCGAAGATGCTATCACAAATGCAATCAACAGCCCGCTGCTCGAGACATCGATCTCAGGCGCAAAATCCATCCTGCTCTATGTTACGGGCGGATATGACATGGGAATGCTCGATATCAACACGATTGCTGACAGAGTACAGAGCGAGGCTGACGCTGATGCAAACATCATCTTCGGTGCAACCATCAGCGAGGATATGACAGACAAGATCTCCGTCACCATCATTGCTACGGACTTCGGCAGAGTTACAGAGGGCATGGAAGGCATCAACATCACACCTCAGACTGAGAGAGATACTCTTGCAACTGCAAAGAGGATCACAGTCGACGGTCTCGATGCTGTTGAAGTTGAACTCGACAAGCTCTTCGACGACAACGATGTTGCTTCGCCGGCAAGCTCCGACGACTTCGATATTCCGGAATTCCTCAAGTAAACAGGAAGGAACCGGTGCGTACGCCAGGCTATGCTGATCAGGATAACATCAGGAGATAACAGCAGGATCAGGCTCGTCAGAAAACTCAGCACGCGCAAGGGCCGCAGCACTGAGGGACGTTTTGCAGTCGAAGGCAGGAATCTGGTCAGCGAGGTGCTCGAACGGGGACTCGATGTCGACTTCATCATGATCCCTGCGGGAGCATCAGATGATGCGCCGGACTTCATAAAGGACTGCATCAGATCCCGGGAAATGACTGTGTGCGAGATCCCTGAGCGTGAATTCTCGTCCCTGACTGACGCGGGAGGCGGAATAGGCATGCTGGCAGTGGTAAAACAGCAGCCATGCGGTCCTGAGATAGTAGACAGTCTGGATGCTGATGACAACCTGCTGGTGCTCGACCGTATCCAGGATCCCGGAAACATGGGCACCCTTATAAGGACTGCGGTCGCTGCCGGCTATAAAGCCATAATCGCGATGAGCGGCACGGTGGATATCTATTCACCAAAGGTGCTCAGGGCGACTGCGGGCATGATCTTCGAGATCCCGGTCATATACGTAACGGGCGAGGACAGACTCAGAGAGATCCTGAAAAGATCGGGCAGACGCATTGCCGTCACTGCTGTTGACGGAGGTGTGCCGTACTACGAAGAGGATCTCGGAAAGGGCATAGCTCTTATAATAGGCAACGAGGGAAGCGGGGTATCCGATGCCATGATAGAAATGGCAGACATAAAGGTAACGCTTCCTATGCGCGGAAGGATCGAATCTCTGAACGCGGCTGTTGCGGCGGCCATACTGATGTATGAAGCCGTCCGCGGCAGATGATATGAATGATAATGCGAGGTAAGAAATGGAAAAGAACAGAGCCGATGTAATCATTTGCGGAACCAATTATGTGCTTTCCAGCGAAAAGAGCGAGGAACGCATCAAGGATATCGCTAAAATGGTGGACGAGGAGCTCAGAGCAGTAAGCAAGGCGCTCAATGTCAATCCTAATTACAAGGCTGCGGTACTGACAGCACTTAATATCGCAGAGAAGCTCATGGATAACACTGACATGACGCTCAAGCTCCAGACAGAGAATTATCAGCTCGACAATGATGTTAAGCACTACATCCAGCTGTGGGAGCAGTCGAAAAAGCAGGTGACCGATCTCAAGGACAAGATGTCCTCTGAGGTCGACAGACAGACACAGAACTCCGAAGACCAGAAAAAACTTCAGGAGAAACTCGTGGAAATGGAGAATGCTTAATCAAGAGACTGAACAGCGAAGATGAATTCTAAGATACTGACACTCCTCGAATTCAATAAAATACTTGACCTCCTGCGCGATCAGGCAGGCTCGGGACTCGCGAAGGAAAGAATAGCGCAGCTTGAGCCTATGACCAATATGCGCATGGCAAAGGATGCACTAACGGAAACTACAGAAGCGGTTTCCGTTATTGTTCATAAGGGAAGCATTCCGGTCGGAGAGATCGGAGACATCAGCAGCATCGTATCGATGGCCAGAAGGGGCAGATGTCTCAGCATGAGAGAGCTGCTGCAGGTGCGCGCGAGCATAGCATCTTCACGTCAGATAAAGGCTTTCCTTAAGGAAGACATGCCTGACGGTCTGAAAGTCATACCTGAGATCGCCGGGCTTCTCGACCCGGCAGTAAAGCTCGAACATGACATCTATGATGCCATTATCAGCGAAGACGAAATGTCGGATAATGCATCACCGGTGCTGAAGTCGATAAGGCGCGAAATGCGCAATAAGAACGACCTGATAAAGTCACGGCTTCAGAAGATGGTAAGTTCATCATCTGCGAAATCGCATCTGCAGGATGCCATCGTGACGATGCGTAACGGCAGATACGTAATACCGGTGAAGAGGGAGTATATAAGTCTGTTCCCGGGCATGGTGCATGACCAGTCCTCGACGGGAGCCACTCTTTTCGTGGAACCGCAGGCTGTGGTGACGCTCAACAACGAGCTCAGACAGCTGGAACTGGATGAGCAGGCAGAGATCGTCAGGATACTCGAGCTCTTCAGCAGCAGGGTCGGAGAGCACCATCAGAGTCTTCTGAATGACCAGAGACTTATGGCTGAGCTGGACTTCATCAATGCCAAGGGAAAGCTCTCGGTGATGATGGACGGCGCCGAGCCGCAGCTCAACGGGGACAATATAATAGACATAAAAACAGGACGCCATCCGCTTATCCCGGCGGACAAGGTGGTGCCTACAAACATAGAACTGGGCCGGGACTGGACGACGCTTCTCATAACCGGACCGAACACGGGCGGCAAGACCGTTACACTCAAGACCATAGGCCTTCTGTGCCTTATGGCTCAGAGCGGTCTTCACGTTCCGGCGGACGAGAGGTCAAGCCTTCCGGTGCTGAAGGAGATATTCGCAGACATAGGCGATGAGCAAAGCATAGAGCAGAGCCTCAGCACATTCTCTTCGCATATGAAGAACATCATAGAGATCTTCAGGAAAGCGGGAGAGGGAAGTCTGGTGCTTCTCGATGAGCTCGGAGCCGGCACGGATCCTCTTGAAGGCGCTGCGCTTGGCATTGCGGAACTTGAAAGGCTGAAGGATGCCGGAGCTCTTGTGGCGGCAACTACGCACTACACGGAGCTCAAAAAATACGCACTTTCCACTCCTGGAGTAGAGAATGCTTCCATGGAGTTCAATGTAGAGACCCTTTCGCCGACATACAAGCTCAGAGTCGGACTTCCGGGCAAATCCAACGCTTTCGAGATCTCGGAGAAGCTCGGACTCGATAAATCCAACGCTTTCGAGATCTCGGAGAAGCTCGGACTCGATAAATCGATAATCGAGCGGGCAGCGGAGCTTATGGGCGAGGAGCAGCTTGAGTTCGAAGAAGCCGTCAGCAGGGTCGAGGCCGACCAGGCTGAGGCTGAAGCAAGACTGGCCGAAGCAGGCAGGGAAAGAGAAGCTGCGCAGGAGGCCATGAGCGAGGCTGAAAAAGAGCTCGCCAAAGCAAAAGCCGAGGCAGCAAAGATCGTAGAGGATGCCCGTAAGAAGGCCGGCGTTATGCTGAGAGATGCTCAGGGGACGATCGATGAGATCACGAGCGAGCTGAGAGACATTCAGCACAGAAAGAAGAATGCCGGATTCAATGAAGGGCATATAGCGGGAGGAGCTGCCGAGAGCCGCAAGAAGCTCAGACAGGCCGAGTCCGCCCTTAAACCTGTGGATGCCCCGAAGGTGGAAACGATACAGACCGGCAAGATGCCTGATCCTGATGACCTCAAGATCGGCATGAGGGTCAAGTACACCAAGCTCGATCAGACCGGCGACGTGGAGAGTCTTCCTGATTCCAGGGGCAATTTCGGCATCAGGCTCGGATCTATACGCATGACAGTCAATGTCAAGGATGTTGTGATAGCTGAATCTGAACCGCAGGGCAACAAGGAAAAGAAAAAGGCAAAGTACGGCAACATGTCGTTCGGCAAGACAAAGACTGTGAGCACGGAGATAAACCTCATAGGCATGAACCTCGACGATGCCACGGACAGGATGAACAAATACATAGATGACGCCTTCCTTGCAGGACTCAAGACTGTCAGCATAATACACGGCAGGGGCTCAGGCATTCTAAGGAAAGGCCTGAGAGCTGAACTCAGAAGAAACAAGCATGTTGAGTCATACAAATCCGCACCTTACGATCAGGGCGGAGAGGGCAACACTATAGTTACGCTCGTAGACCGCAAATAAGCGCAGAAAAACATAAAAAAGAAGAGAGTAAAGGAAAATATGTATATAGTAAGCAGATGCCTTCTTGGATTTGACTGCAAATACAATGGCGGCAATAACAAAAATGATGATGTCATAGAGTTCTGCAGGACTCATGATTATGTTACAATATGCCCTGAGACAGCCGCAGGACTTTCTGTGCCGCGTGAACCGGCTGAGATCGTTCCGATAGATGACGAGTACTTCAAAGTGCTTGATAAGTCCGGAAACGACCTTACAAAGGCGTTCGACGAAGGCGCAGAGTTTTCACTCAATTCGGTGCTCGTGGAGCATGGGTCGAGAAAACACGGCACATGTAAAATCGAGGGCGCCATCCTGAAAGCAAACAGCCCTTCATGCGGTTCGGGAGTCATATACGATGGTACGTTCAGCGGCAAGCTGACAGGCGGAAACGGCATGTTCACCGACAAGCTCATAGACGCCTGCCTCGAGGAGAGGGCAAACCCTGATATAGAAGCAGAAAACAGAGTGTTCGCAGATGATTTCAGGATCTGCGACGAAAATCATTTTATGAAAGTGTTTGGGAAATAATATGGTAGATTTCAAGGAACTTATAGCGGATTCAATATTCAGTGAAGAACTCGGTCTGACTAAGGACGAGATCATGAACATGATCGAGATCCCTGCTGACGAGAAGATGGGAGACTACGCGTTCCCGTGCTTCAGGCTTGCGAAGGCTCTTCGCAAGGCTCCGCAGCTGATAGCTGCGGACATCGCCGCAAAGGCCGGCGATGCTGAAGCTTTCGCCAAAGTTGAGAACGTCAACGCATACGTCAACTTCTTCATCGACAGAGCGTTTTTCGCGGGAGAGGTCATAGACGAGGTAGACAGGCTGGGCGCTGACTACGGAAAGTCGAACGGGGGAGCAGGCCGCAAGGTCATCGTCGAATATTCCTCGCCGAATATTGCAAAGCCGTTCCATATCGGACATATAAGGAGCACTGTAATCGGAAACGCTCTCTATAAGCTTTACGATGCAGTAGGCTTTGATGTCGTAAGGATAAACCATCTGGGCGACTACGGCACACAGTTCGGAAAGATGATCGTTGCATACCGCAAGTGGGGCAGTGAGGAAGAGCTCGCTAAAGAGCCTATCAAGGCTCTTCTCGGCTACTACACAAGATTCCACGAAGAGGCAAAAGAACATCCTGAGCTCGAAGACGAGGCAAGAGAGACATTCGTAAGGCTCGAAGCCGGCGAACCTGCCGAACTCGAGCTTTGGGAGAAGTTCAGGGCACTGAGCCTTGAGGAGTTCAACCGCGTTTACGACATGCTCGGCATCACTTTCGACTCCTATGCAGGCGAAAGTTTCTATTCAGACAAGATGCCGAGATTCATTCAGGAGCTTAAAGACAAAGGCCTGCTGATCGAATCACAGGGTGCTCAGATCGTAGATCTCGAGCCATACGGACTGGGCGCTGCCATGATAACCAAGTCCGACGGTTCAAGCCTTTACGTTACCAGAGACATCGCAGCTGCTGTTTACCGCAAGGAGCATTACGATTTCTACAAGTGCATCTACGTAGTGGCATCGCAGCAGAACCTCCACTTCAAACAGTGGAAGAAGGTCCTCCAGCTCATGGGATATGAGTGGGAGAAGGACTGCATCCACGTTCCGTTCGGACTGGTAAGCCTTTCCGACGGAGATGACATCAAGATGATGTCGACACGTGAGGGCAGGGTCGTGTTCCTCGAAGACGTTCTGAATACTGCAGTTGCAAAGACGGCTGAGATCATGCGCGACAAGGACGCCCAGGGCGTAGACATCGACGAGGTATCGAAGGAAGTAGGCATAGGAGCCGTTATTTTCCAGGAGCTCTCAAACAACAAGATCAAGGACTACGTGTTCTCATGGGATAAGGTGCTCAACTTTGACGGCGAGACCGGACCGTATGTTCAGTACACGCACGCAAGGGCATCGAGCGTTCTCCGCAAGGCCGAAGAAGCCGGTGTGAATGTTGAGGATCTCGGAAGCATCGATACTGCATATCTCGGAAGCGACAGTGCTTATACGCTCGCGAAGCTCATCTACAGAGTGCCTGAGGTAGTAGTTGAGGCTGCGGAGAAATACGAACCGTCCATACTGACACGTCATCTGGTAGACATTGCACAGTCATTCAACAAGTTCTATCACGACGAGCATATCCTGGTCGAAAATGAGGCCGAAAGGAACGCAAAATTGGCTCTCGTGAAGGCTTCTAAAGCAGTAATTGCAAATTGTCTGGGACTTCTGGGCATAGCCGCACCTGAAAGGATGTAAAGCACAGCTTTTACAGGATCATTGAGTGGGGTATACTGATATGAAATTATTGTTAACCACAATCAAATCTGACTGCAAGCAGACTGAACTGGCGCTCAAATCCATTTACAGCGTCATTACAGACTCACCGATGGATGTACAGCTGAAGACTTTCGGGCGCAATGATCTTTATACTGACATATTCGAAGATATTGCGACCGGACAGTACGACATTGTCTACTTTCACGCTGACAGCTGCAATATAAGGCAGCTATGCCGCGCAGCGGATATGGTAAAAAAGGCTATCCCGAACATCGCCATAATCTTCGGCGGCATGGAAGTTTCATTCGAGACCCGCTCGTTTATAAAGAACAACGACTTCGTTGATTATGTAATAAGAGGCGAAGGTGAAACCGTACTGTTCAACTTCATCAAGTCAGTGCTTGATTATGAATTTGATTTCGAAAACATAGCCGGCCTGGCCTACTGGGATGGCGATCAGGTTGTGGTCAATCCGTATGACGCTCCGGCAGAGATGGAGTCACTGCCGTTCCCGTACGAAAAATTCGAGGCAGGCAAGGGTACAGTATACTATGAGACCATCAGGGGCACATCTGACAGAACTGTATATTCTCAGTTCCTTCCTAATGCAAGAGTCAGAGCGCTCAGTATCAGCAGGGTGTGCACAGAGCTGAGATACTTCATTGCCAACGAGGTCGAACGCGTCGTATTCCTCGACAAGTGGTTCAACTACAACACCGAAAGAGCCTACAGGATCTTCGAGTACATCATCAACAACGATAACGGCATCACTTCGTTCGAGTTCAATATCGACGGGGAACTGCTGGACGAAGAGACTATAAGACTTCTGTCTGAGGCGAGGGAAGGCCAGATCATATTCAACGCAGACATCGCAAGTACCAACGCAGAGGTGCTCGCTGCATGCGGCAGGGGCGAAAACATCTACCGCCTGATGTACAATCTCACAAAGCTTCTCCAGGGCGGCAAGGTCCGCACGGAGATCCATGTGAAGGCAGGACTCCCTCACGAGACTGAGGCGATGTTTGCGCGCTCTTTCAATAAGACATACGGTATGGCAGAGGGCATGCCTGTGCATATAGACAGCATTTACATGAGCAAAGGCACCGCACTCAGAGCCGGAGCGCATGAATTCGGCTACATATATGCCTCTGAGGCTCCATATGAGGTGATCGCGACAGGCAGTATGACTTCCGATGAGCTTCTGCGCATAAGAGCACTCTCACGCACTGTCGAAAGCTATATCGGAGACGGCGGCTTTAAGAAATCGATCCCTAGAATACTGAACGATACCGGGATCAAGCCGTACGATCTCTTCAGCAGGCTTACTGCATACATAAGCAAGAACGGTCTTGAGGGCAAGACACGCAAAAAAGAGCATCTGGCACGCATCCTTTTCGCGTATACGGATGGTCTTTATGATGATCTTGCGGATTCAGTAAAGCATGAAATACTGAAAGATGTGATCTATGCCGACCTTGAATCGATGATCGGTGAAGACGCTATGAAGAAATTTGATAAAAAAGGCTGGGAACTGGATTGAGCGAAGTCAGAAACGAAGACAGAATAAGCAAATACCTCTCTCCGCGAATTCAGAGCATGATGTTCGCGGAGCTTTCGCCTGATTACCTTTCGAGGACCGGAGCGCTTGAGATATTATCGGGCGTTGCAGTTCCTGTGGGCATAGAAGGCAATGACGCAAGGGGAGAGACAGATCTTAAAAACATAGTGCTCAATATGGGCAGGGTGATCGGCGCCGATCCGTACTTTGTGTTTGCGGAAAAATATGTGGAGTTCATAAAGCACGCGACAGGCGAGAACGCAGCACCTATGCTGGTGTCTGAGGGAGCGCATGCTGCAGACATGGGCGACTTTGAGGACGCCTGCATGCTTCTCAGAGGAGCTCTGCGCATAGATCCGAAGTCGAAGGAAGCGCTGTATCTTTACGCAAGAGTCTGCAAGGAGATCTATGAAGCCGAAGCGCAGGACGGTCTGGGAGACGAGGAGAAGACGGGTCTGTTCAAGGCAGAGTCGTCAGAAACCTTTGAGCTCCTTACTATGATCCATCCGGATTTCGCTATGGGATATTATTTCCTCGGCTACGCATACCTCAATATGGGACTGTACCTCAAGGCTAAACTCACCTGGCAGGATTTTCTCAAACATTCTGCAGGCAGCGAGATGGAGACCCACGAGATGGATGACCAGCTGCTTGCATCGCTCAGAGAAGAAATATCTGAGCGTGTTGAGGAGCTTGAAGAGCCTGTGGAGATAGAGCTGGGCTGCAATAAGATAATGGGTGGTGACTTTGCGGGCGGCAGGGATACGCTTGCGCGTTTCAAAGAAGGCAGATATTCCGAATGGTGGCCGCTCTGGTATTATCTCGGAATTGCAGAATCCTCGCTTGCTAATGCGGATGCTGCCATCGAAGCCTTCAAGAGGGTGCTCAGGCTCTCGCCGAGCAACATCGATGCAATGGATGAGCTTGTACATCTCTATGAGGCGACAGGCGACACTGTAAATGCTGAAAAATACAGAAAGAAAATAGGCATCATAAACAGGAACCTCGAAGAAGAGAAAAACGATAGCAGGACAATTAATTAACAAAACTAAAATTTCGTTTACAAAAAACCGGCGGGCAGCACCCGCGTTTTTTGTGCCTGAATTATAAATAATCATAAATAGCCACTATAAAACAGGCTTATAAAGTACTATAATATATACATAGGTTATTAATGTGCCTAACAATATTGTCTTTTTATTATCAAGGAGGTTTTTATTATGACTGGTTTATGGATGGGATTAGTCGGCCGTGAGTCGCTGATCGCAGCCGATGACATGTGGGGACTCCTCGTAGTCATGACCGTGGGCGTATTCTTCTCCATTTGGCTGGAGCAGAAATACACATGGGCATCCAAGGTATCCGGCGCTATCATCGCCCTGATCATCGCTATGGTCCTGGCCAACCTGGGAGTGATCCCGACTTCATGCGTGCTCTATGATGACATCGTATGGGGCGTGATCGTTCCTCTCGGAATTCCTATGCTGCTTCTCCAGTGCAACATGAAGAAGATCTGGGCTGAGACAGGACGAATGTTAGTTATTTTCCTGATTGGTGCCTGCGGTACCGTGCTGGGTGCATATCTTGCTTACTTCCTGCTGAAGGGACCTTACGGAAACGCTCAGGACCTCGCAAGAGTAGCTTCGATGATGACAGGTTCGTACATCGGCGGCGGTGTAAACTTTGCTGCTATGGCATCCCAGTATGCTGCTGGTGAGGATGTAACTGCTGCTGCTACAGTAGCTGATAACCTGCTGATGGCTATCTACTTCTTCGTACTCATTTTCTTCGCAGGAAACAGCTGGTTCCGCAAGAACTTCAAGCACCCGCTGATCGAAGAAGTCGAGTCCGGACAGGTAGATCTCGAAGAGGCAAAGACACTTGCTGCTCAGTTCTGGAGCCGCAAGGACATCTCCCTCAAGGACATCGCGATCAATATCGCATATGCTTCTGCAGTAGTTTGGATTTCCAGACTGGTTGCAGGCATCTTCGGACAGTTTGAGCCAAACGGCGTACTCATGAACTTTGTAGTAAGGTTCCTCGGATCCCAGTACGTATGGATCACAACATTCTCCGTACTTGTTGCTACGTTCATGACAAAGACAGTAAAGGAAATGCACGGGTCACAGGAGATCGGTACTTACTTCATCTACCTGTTCCTCTTCGTAATCGGTGTTCCTGCAAACATCTACACCGTTGTTACAAAGAGCCCGCTCTTCCTCGTACTCACAGCTATCATGGTATTCGTCAACATGATCTTCTGCTTCGGAGCTGCAAAGATCTTCAAGTTCAACCTTGAGGACGCTATCATCGCTTCGAACGCGAATATCGGCGGACCTACAACAGCTGCCGGCATGGCCATTTCACAGGGCTGGGTCGACCTCGTAGGACCTGCTATGCTGACAGGAACATTCGGTTACGTTATTGGTAACTATCTTGGAACCATCGTAGCCGTATCGCTCGGACTGTAGCACAATTACTGACCAGCTAAAGGCGCTCCGGCTTTGACCGGAGCGCCTTAAGTCGTTCATATCACTTTTTATTGACAGGAGATTATTATGAAGTGTTTTGACGCACACAGTGATATCTGGACAGATGTCACAATCAAAAGACTGAAAGGCGAGACCAATGTCTTTCATAACCATCATTTTGAGAGACTGCAGAAGGGCGGAGTCGAAGGTTCGATTCTCGTTCTGTGGGTAGATCCTCCGCACATCAGGGATTATGCAAAAAGAACTCATGAGCTTTTCACCTGCGTAAAAGATGAGATCGCAGAGGCAAAGGACTTCAGGATCGTAAAGAATTACGATGAAATGATGAAGGCCAGAGAAGAAGGAGTTTTCTATATAATGATAGGCGTAGAAGGTATGGCATATGCTTCATATGACCCGACCTTCGCCAAACTCGACGAGTACTATGACTTCGGTGCAAGGCACGGAATGCTGACATGGAACGAAGAGAACGGCTTCGGCCACAGTGCCGCATCCGGCAGCACAGAAGGACTGAGCGACCTCGGAAAGAAGGCTGTTCTGCACATGATCGACAAGAAGATGATCGTAGACACATCGCACCTCAACGAGGCGGGATTCTGGGACATCGCACGCATCATGGACGGCCGTCCGTTCATCGCTTCGCATTCAGACTGCAAGAAGTTCAGCCAGCATCCTCGCAATCTTACTGACGACCAGCTCAGAGCTATCAGGGATGCAAACGGCTGTGTCGGACTCAACGCGTGGAATGAGTTCCTCGACAACGACCCGATGAAGGGCGACATAAACAGACTGGCCGACCACTGCGAGCATATGATCGACGTTATGGGTATCGACCATGTAGGCTGCGGATTCGACTTCTGCGGATTCCTCGGCGACCCTAATGATCCGGAAGTGTACTCCGGTATGGATGCAGTAACATGGGGACTCGAAGACGCCAGCAAGATCCCGCATCTCTTTGACATTCTCAGAGACAGAGGAATGAGAGAAGACGAGATCGAGAAGATCGCATTCGGCAACTTCCACAGGATCGTAAAAGAAGTAGTAGGCTAAGATTTCAAAGCAGTCAAAGGAGGAATCACAATGGTAGATTACAAGAAGCCGATCCCGAAGATCGAATTCCTTTCGAATAAATTGCCTGTCGCTGATCCTTCGGATGAGCCGATGGTTTATATGGATGACAGATTCATATGCAATTCATGGTACAACAAATGGCCTGAGGACAATGGCAATCCGCTTCCGGGGTCAAGCCCGAGCATCATGTGCCGCAAGACTGTTTTTGAGATGGTGGAGAAGGCTGAGGCATTGCTGCCTGAAGGCTATAAATTCTCGATTTACGACGCTTACAGACCGGTCGCGGTCCAGCAGGCCCTTTGGGATTATTACAGGGCTAAGAAGGTCGAAGAATTCCCTGACGCAACACCGGAAGAGATCGATTATCAGACTCTTTTCTGCGTATCGTTCCCGTCGTATAACATCCTGCTCCCGTCACTTCACAACACCGGCGGAGCTGTTGACCTGACGATAGTCGGACCGGATGGAGAAGAGCTGGACATGGGCTGTGAATTCGACGAATTCTCCAACAGAGCATGGACGACATACTATGAGGACGGAGAAGAAGGCGAGGGAGTCAACAACGCTGCCAGAGACAACCGCAGGATGCTTTACAATGTCATGACAGAAGTGGGATTCACAAACTTCCCTGCAGAGTGGTGGCATTTTGACTACGGCGATGAAAAGTGGGGACTCTTCACAGACAACGCTCCTATCTACGGCGGAGTCCTGGATGCAGATGTAAGGAATACGGTCCCTTACAACAACATGGAACTCGTCAGAAAGTCGAATGCTGAGCAGCATGAGTTCGTGAAGGAGATCAAAGCGCTCAGAGACAAGTGCAAAGCTCTTGACGAAGAAGTCGCATCAGTAATGAGAGGATGACCGGGAGATGAAATTCAGAAGGCATTATGCAAAATGGCTCATAATAACCCTGATCATGGCGATCGGTATAGGCACCTTTGCTGCGCTCACTATCAGCAATGAGAAGCAGAAAGAGGAGAGTGAGGCAAAGTCGACATCGTATCTGACAAATCAGAGGCAGAAGGACGTCGATATGAAGGCTCTCAAGACACTTCTCGGTGAATTTGACAGTGACGGAGGTTCCTGGCATCTTCTGATAGATGAGGATTTTGGAGACAAAGGTCCGTACATGTCAGTTTCTGATGCTGTAGGCAATGGCGGTTTTGAAGGCCGTATCATGTATCTGAAGAAGGGCATCGTCATCGTTGAGATAGATGAAGATCTGTACAAGGGCATGCCTGACGGCTGGGAGCCGGAGGGCAAGGGAAAGTATGCTATACTCGATTACGCCACGACAGATGAGGGTATCAGGCTCGGATACAGGGGAAAAGAATTGGATTTTGACAAAGCTTCTGAATAGACTAAAATAATACTGAAAAATGAGTAAATTGGGGTGTTGACATCAACACCCCAATCAACTATAATAAGCAAGTCGCAATCAAGCGGCAGATGTTCCGAGGTAGCTCAATGGCAGAGCAACCGGCTGTTAACCGGTAGGTTGTGGGTTCGAGCCCCACCCTCGGAGCCATTTTTAACCCAATATGCCGGAGTGGTGGAATTGGTAGACACCTGGGACTTAAAATCCTATGAGAAGTGATTCTCGTACCGGTTCGAGTCCGGTCTCCGGTACCACCTTCCGATAATTGAATATGATGACGCGGGGTAGAGCAGTTGGTAGCTCGTCGGGCTCATAACCCGGAGGTCGAGGGTTCAAGTCCCTCCCCCGCAACCAAGTAATTGCAAGGCTTTCAGAAATTCTGAGAGCCTTTTGCTTTGCTTGTTTTTACGCTCGTGTCCAAGCTTTGTCCACATTTTGCTGAGTTTCTTTGAAATTTCAATATGTGGTATCATATGGGTGTCGCAGCCCGGCTCTACAAATCGCAATTTGCAGAGGTATATGAAATGAAGGACTTTAGCAAAGCAACAAAGATTGGAATGATTATCATGATAATCGCCGGAATTGTCATGGCGATTCTTGTTGTAGCAAGTGAGCCCGTACCGGATCTGATTGCATGGATATTTTTTGCGGGGTTAGCGATATCGATCGTCCCCGCACTATCCGCCAGGAGTCGTTGAGAGGAGAAACAATGTGTGACATTGAAATGATACCGAACAAGCCTTCACAAGAGACTGACAAATCTGAGGAGTTGATACTAACACCTTCTTTGTCTGGTGAGCAGCCTATGAGTGCCGACCTGGTACTGGAGGCAGGAGATATCTTTAAGGCTGAGGAGATTACTTTTGAAGGTCAGGAAGAAGCTGAGCGCAAGATTGAAGAAGCCATGTCAGCTTATGACAAAGCAATGGATCAAGCTGCAGGTAATATATAATTATAAACGATTCGTTAGATCCGGATTTATGAGGGACTTTACGGTATAGCAACCGGAGACAGATATGGATCTTAATAAATATGATGGTAAATGCGTAAGGATCATTACTACTTCCGGAGAGGTATTTGAGGGGGTCGTATCTTACGACGACAGAGAATATGCTTTCCATGAATACGGCCATGATGAGGAGGCTTTGCGTCTTACTCCGGTTTTGTTTTATAGAAATGAAATAGAAAGTGTCATGAGCCTTGAAGATGTGAACGGTCCGTTTGGGCATTATTCTGAACGGTATGGCCTTCTGGAAAGAAAGTGTCTGGAATGGGGGACTGATATGATAGAAGAGGTCCTTGATTCAGAAGACGACAGCCAGATACTCAGAATGCTGGCCTGTATGAAGGATCACTTTCAGACACTTGCGGACAGAGCTGTCCCCGGCATGGCTCCGTGGCGCAGTGGAATGAACGTGTCGAAATCAGAAGATGATGAAAGCGAGCAGGGACCCGTATACCTGGGAGAACTTGAGAAAATGCTGAGTACTCTCGTAAAATACAATGAGAACGAAGAAGTCGTTAGGGAAGCAAAGGACCTTCTGGAGCAGTTTTCAGCATATTTTTCCTGAAAAGGGAGCCATTCAAATTCGGATTTACCTACTGAAACCATGCTGGAACATATAAATATGGGGGTAAAAAGGGGATAAATAAGTGAGGTGATAAGCTCTAAGCCTTTAAAATGTCAGACTTTGAGCATCTTCACGTCCTATCCCCGCAACCAAGTAATTGCAAGGCTTTCAGAAATTCTGAGAGCCTTTTGCTTTGCCCATTTTTATGCCCGTGTCCAGGTTTTGTCCACATTTTGCTGAATTTCTTTGAAATTTCAATATATGGTATCATATAGGTATCGCAATTCAGCTCGACAAATCGGGGATGTATGAGAAACGTTCCTGATCGAGTCTGTAAAAAAGGAGTTTTAGAATTTCTTCTACAAGAAAGTGCTTTTTAGGCATTTCCATGTAGAAAAAAACAGCTCATTATACGATATACATTATTATGCATAATAAGAACTGCCCTTCAGCTGTTTATAAATTGCTTGAGTTGACCAATAACAGATGAATAACTGCAGGAAGAAGGCAGTTTCAGCAAAAACTGATTATTGTAACGATGGCCTGGCGGGATCACCGATCATTTTTTCTACATGAAACCTCAAAAAAAGGAGTATCATGTAGAAGATTTCAAAAAACTCCTTAACTATGCAAACGAAACTCTGGAAGCATTTTTATGACTTGTCACCAATTGACTTTTGTGTTAAACAAGCTCAGCTTCCATGTAGTTTAATGCAGCAAATTCAAGTTTGTGGAGGTAATCAAAGTGAATGAATTCAACGAATATGTACGTGAATGTTTTTCTGCAGCCGGTGATATTGTAATAAAATCAATGATGGGCGGATATCTTGTGTACCTTAATGGTAAACTGATAGGCGACATTTGCGATAATGAGCTGTTTTTGAAAAGAACGCCGACATCGGACAGACTTCTTGCAGATTCAGAACTGCGTTATCCTTATGAAGGTTCAAAGACGCTTATGCACGTATTCGACAGATTTGAGGATACGGATTTGATTTCGGAATTACTTGATGGAATGTATGCGGAACTGCCCGAAAAGAAACCTAAGAAAGCTAAATGAGAATGATGAAGGACGTTATTAATGAATATTTTTCTGATATATGCATTTCTTTTTTTCATAGGCTCTTTGTTCGGATGGGGACTGGAGCTTGTATTCAGACATTGGTTTTCAAGGGCTAATCCAGAGCACAGATGGATAAATCCGGGGTTCTGTGTCGGTCCTTATGTCCCTCTGTATGGATTTGGACTATGTATACTGTATTTCATGGCAAGCATGATAGAACGCCTGGATATCACCGGAATAGCGCAGCATGCACTCGCTCTGGTTCTCATAGCTGCAGAACTCACGCTGCTTGAGTACATTGCAGGCATATTCCTCCTCAGGTTAGCAAATGTCAGACTGTGGGACTACAGCATGATGTGGGGAAATGTGAATGGGCTTATCTGTCCTATGTTTACCCTGTTCTGGACATTGCTTGGTGTGATGTATTATTACCTGATCCATCCGCATATTCTGGAGGCACTTGCATGGCTGGCCTCCAACCTTGCATTCTCTTTCTTTATAGGTGTTTTCTTCGGAGTGTTTTCAATAGATGTTGCATATTCCATCAACCTGGTAACACGGATCAAGGAATTTGCTGATGAAAAGGAAATCGTTGTCAAGTACGAAGAATTCAAGCGTATAACATACGAAAAGCGCAAAGAGCAGAAGGATAAGATCCGTTTCTTCATGAGCCTGCCGAGAAGAGAAAGGATGAACGAGATGCTCGAACACTACAGGCAGAGGATGGAAGAACTGGAAAAGACTCTGAACAGATAGTTTGTTGCGCTGCTTTAAAGGGGAAATATGGACATCAACATTTTATTGGCTTTACAGGAGTTCAGGAACGGCAGCGGTGCATTTCTTGCCGATTTTCTGTCGAAGATGACTTTTTTCGGGGAAATGAATACCGTGCTGATTATTATGGCCATCATCTACTGGTGTGTCAGCAAAGATTTCGGCCAATATCTCCTGATGGGTTGGTGCGGAAACCGGATCATCAATGGTTTTCTGCAGATGTTCTATATTTCATATATTTTCCCATGGTGCATAAAGCTTGCGGAGTATAAAAAAGATGAAAAAGAAAGACCGTAGAATTTCAGACATAATAAGCACCGTAATAGCTTACGCGGTTCTTGCAGGTCCGGTAATAATTCTTGTTGTTGTGATGGCTTTTTCCTGCTATGAAAAAGTCAAAAACACATTAACATTTCACTCACCGTTTGAAAAAAAGGTTTATTACACCATTGATGGTGAATTCTACCATGAATCCGAAGACTGTCCTGCGTTGGAGGACAGCGAACGTGTTTACAGTGCCTATAAGGAGGAGCTTACGGGAAAAACTCCGTGCGGGCAGTGCTTTGGACGGGAATAGAAGCTCTGGAAGGGAGAAACATTCAATGAAGATCGCGTGGTTCTGTATTCCTGCACATGGACATACTAATCCGACCCTAGGACTTGTTAAGACGCTTACTGATGCCGGGCATCAGATCTGGTATTTTTCTTTTGAAGAATTCAGGGAAAAAATCGAACGTGCCGGTGCAATATTTGTAGGCTGTGACGGATACGATTTTGAAATGGAAGATAAAGAGAATGCGGATCGTGTCGGCAAGGATAAGGCCTTTGCGACTGAGCTCCTGGTTTCATCTACACTTGCACTTGATGAGATGACTACACGTGTAATAGGGGAGATCAGGCCGGATGTGGTTGTATCCGATTCCGTAGCATTCTGGGGAAAGCTCACAGCCATGAAGTATGGTCTGCCGTATGTTTCATCGACTACTAC